>NZ_BAAHYK010000084.1:0-10261 GCF_054657595.1 Desulfocicer niacini | reverse complement strand
CCCATGGGAACAAGCAAGTGTGTCATGGTCATAAAGGATGAATATGACAGAATTTTGATAACTCATGAAGCGGATAGTGAAAATGCAACGGAAGTATGTGCTTTTCTGTACAAATTGAAGGGCTTAGGATTGCAGAAGAAATAAATGATGATCCGGAGAAAGCACCATCAAAGCGCCTTGAAAAATTGAACGCAGGGTACAGAAAGGTGGCCATGGGAAAAATTATTTCCGAAGCCATTGGAATTCAAACCATACGGAAACAATGCCCTCACTTTTTCCCCATGAATCAAACTCAGGAAGAGCGGTGATTATTTCAAGGGCGGGATCAAAACCTCCGGCAATTATCCATGCAGCAGAACTCCTTGTGGATTCAACCCAGAAAAGAGGAGATGAAAAATCCTGGGGGAGGATGTCAGGGTTTGGACCGTTTTTAACCAGATGGGGCACATGATCCATGATATCAATGATGTGCTTCTTATAAAATTCAAGCATGGAACCGATATATTCGGATTTTCCCTTAACCAGAAAAGTATCTGTATCTTCCCTGTTTTGATAAAGGGACAAACTCTTTTTAATGAGGTCTATTGTGCAAAGGGAATCCAAAAAAATCCCGGTGTTCACCGGATCAAGCCCCAGCACGGATGATACCTCTCCGGCGCTTACAGGCGTTTGAAGTACATCAAAGATCCCGAGCCTTAGCCCGGACATCGTTAATTCCATTTTCATCCGAATAGGAACTTGCTTTTTTAGTGCAAACTGTAAGATCTCAATAAGTGCGGGATTGCAAGACTCTTGCTAAGTACCATCCGGGGTTTAACGTACTCTAAAGAGCAGAAACTAAACCATGCATTATAACATTCCCCATCGTTAATGGAGCCTCTGCCCGGAAAAATGGGAATGCGTCCGACAAGATTTTCCTGGGATATTTAAAAAATCAGGCTCTATAATTCAAGCACTGGGATTATACTACTTAAGTATACAATATGATGTGGTTTATGTGCCTATAAAATCACCATATGTTATGTTTGTTTCACGATTTGGAACGGTGCCAGCCCAGTAGCGAATCCAAGATGAGCCAAAAATTAAATTTGACAGGCCAAATTTTATCGTGTAAAGCTCCTTGGAGTAATGACGTGTTTAAACTTCAATATGCGTATAAATGTACTCTTGTGCTGACACAAACCACTGATTATAACGAAGATGGCGGTAAAAGAAATCTGAGCGATGCCACCAACAGGAACCTGAAATACTGAACCATGATGTTGATTAAAAAGAAACCTGTTTTGATTCCCCTGCTGCTACTCCTGCTCTTTCTGGCGGTTTTTATCTCTTTGATCCTGGGACGTTATCCCATCACATTGGATGAGATATATGATTTTATGGCCGCTTTTTTGTCCGGTCAGGGGCAGACGGGCTGCCAAAAGTTTCATATCCTGAAGAATATTTTCATTGATATCCGTCTGCCGCGCATTGTGGCTGCCATGCTGGTGGGCGCCTCCCTTTCCGTGTCAGGTGCGGCCTTTCAATCCATGTTTATCAATCCCCTGGTATCACCCGGTCTTTTGGGCGTACTGGCCGGGGCCTCCTTTGGTGCGGCCCTTGGCATGGTCGTGGCAAGCACCTGGCTTGCGGTGCAGATCTGTTCCGTTACATGCGGCCTTGCTGCCGTTGCCGCCGCCATGGGCATGGCGAAATTGTACCGCGGGGATCGGCTGTTGATGATGATTCTGGGCGGCATTATCAGCGGTGCGCTTTTTACATCGCTTTTGTCTGTGGTGAAATATCTGGCAGATCCCTATGATCAGCTTCCTGCAATTGTTTACTGGCTCATGGGCGGTTTCTCAACGGTGGATGCCAAAACCGTCTGGGCCGTCTGCATTCCCATGGGGTTGGGCATTGCCACTTTGATTTCCCTTGCAAATTACCTGAACGTTTTGAGCATGGGTGATGAAGAGGCCCGTTGCCTCGGGGTAAATGTACGCATCATTCGTATTTTGCTGATTTTTCCGGCCACCTTAATCAGCGCATTGACTGTGGCATTGGGAGGGATCATTGGATGGGTGGGGCTGGTCATTCCCCATATTGCCCGCATGCTTGTGGGACCGGATAATCGTAAATTATTGCCGGTATCGGCCATTGTCGGTGCCATTTACCTGGTGGTGGTGGATGATATCTCCAGGCTGGTATTCACTGTGGAAATTCCCATCGGTATCCTGACCTCCCTGGTGGGAATTCCCTTTTTCGCCCTTGTGCTCGGCAAATCAAGGAAAGGTTGGAACTGATGAATTTTATCTCCATGGATCATGTCTCCTATGGATATTCCGAAAAGTCGGTTTTAAACGACATTCACCTCACCTTTAAAAAGGGAGAGATTGTCTCTTTACTGGGACCCAACGGGAGCGGGAAGACCACCCTTTTGAAAGTCCTGATGGGACTCTGTCATCCCCGGAAGGGAGAGGTGTGCCTTGGGGGACGACCTGTTTCTGAAATCGGTACAAAGGCCCTTGCCCGGCGGATCGCCTATGTGCCCCAGACCCATAAACTCTCCTTTGCCTATCGGGTGATGGATATGGTGCTCATGGGCAGGATGCCCCATAAACCCTTCTTTTTTCAGTATTCAAAAGAGGACGAGGTTGAAGCCCTTAAGGCGCTGGAACGCCTTTCCATTGCCCATCTCAAGAATCGTCCCTATACCGAAGTCAGTGGAGGGGAACGGCAGTTGACCCTCATCGCCCGGGCCCTTGCACAGGGGGCTGATGTGCTTGTGATGGATGAACCTGTGAACGGGCTGGATTACGGCAACCAGATCCGTTTGCTGGGCCAGATAGCCGATTTGGCAGATAATGGATACACCTTTATCAAAACAACCCATTTCCCTGAACATGCCATCTGGATATCGGATCGGGTGGTGATGCTGAAAGAGGGGAGGGTGGTGGCAGATGGTGATGCCCTGGAGGTCATCAACGAAGAGAATCTGTATCTTCTTTACCATACAGATATCGGCATGGCTGATCTTGATCAGGGTCTGAGAGTCTGTGTGCCCCGGAATATGCTGAATCGCAGCAGGGGTAATCATCTAAAGAGGGTTTCTTTGCAGGGATGTGCCGCCTGATCATATAAATCCGGGTGCGGGGAGTGCGAGGTTAAAAAACATATTTTGTAAATATTCGGGTTGGCAAAAGCCCCTGAAACACAAGAAGAGCCATTTTGAATTCATTGCATAAAGGAATAAGCTCCATGAAATGTGAAATTTGTGAGATCGGTTGTCATATAGAAGAGGGGAGTCTGGGGAAATGTCGCATGTATACGGTTAAGGACGGCGTCATGGCAGAACGTTTCCCCCATTGCTATTCCACTTTGTTTCCCATTTCCATTGAAACAATGCCGGCTCTTCACTTCTATCCCAACCATAAATTTCTGCAGGTTTCGTCCATGGGGTGCAATTTTTCCTGTGGTGGCTGCATCTCTGAGATACTGACAATGGGTACAGAGACCCTATCTGCCGCATTAAAGCAGGTAAGCCCTGAAAAAGTGGTTGAAAAAGCCCTCAGCCACGGGTGCAAAGGCATAGCCTTTTGTATTAACGATCCCACCGTCTCTTTTTTTTCATTCTGTTCCCTGGCCAGGCTGGCCAAGGAACACCATTTAATGGTGGGTTTCTCAACCAATGGATATTTTACCCGCCAGGCCCTGGATCAACTTATCCCTTTTACGGATTTTGTGAACATCGGCGTCAAGGGTTTCTCCGATGATCGGTATAAACCCTGTGGTGTGCCGTCAGCCGCCCCTGTGTTCAGAAATATCCGGCATCTGTTTGAGGCAGGTGTGCATGTGGAGGTGGCCGCCATATACATGAAAGGATTGGAGGATGAAGTCCGGAAGATCACCGCATTTGTGGCTTCCTTGTCCATGGATATTCCCCTGCAGATCATGAGGTTTGTGCCCTTTGGAGAGGCTGTCATGGAATTTGAGCCCACCATCAGAGAATCGGAATCCCTTTGCAGGGAGTTGAAAAAACAGCTCTCCCATGTGTACCTGTTCAACGCACCCGGCAGTGAGTTTTTGGATACCTGCTGCCCGGATTGCGGTCAGGCCATGATCTCCCGGGAATTTTTCGGCCCCATGGGTTCAAGAAATATTGAGACGTCCATGCCGGGCAATGTATGTTCATGTGGTAAAGAGGTGGCCATAAAAGGCACCTATGCTTTGGAACGTTACAATGAATATGGGTTCTTCGGCGGGTATCGCACCACCCGTGCCTTTGAGATGCTCCATGCCATCATGGTCTGCATCGGGGCGGATGATCCTGAGAAGCTTTCGGCATTGTGGTTTCATCTCATTGAGACTGACTATTTACGAGCCTTTCATGAGCTGGTGCAGCTTCCCGAATCCTATGGGGAAATCATCGATTACCTGGCCAAAAGGGCCGGTCAGGAGGAAAACGGTAACCTCTTGAAACAGTATATTCAGGAAAAATTTAATTTTATCCAATCCAGAACCCAGGATGTAAAACGCCCCCTGGTTTACTATGCCATGGGATATCCCCTGTTTGCCTTGAATCCCGAACGCTTTGAAACCAACCTTGTCCAGGCCGCTGGCGGCACCTGCGTAAACAAGCAGTTGACCCGGGAGGGAAAACCGGGATTTACCCTGACAAAGGAGGAATTCATGGCGTTGAACCCGGATATTATCTTTATCTCTGGTTTTTTGTCCTGCCCTGTTTCAGATTTTTACGACTATTGCGTCCGCAACGACCTGGGGGTGAATGCCGTTAAGAACAGGCGCATCTATGATCATTTTCCTTCTTGGGATTTCGGTAGCCCAAGGTGGATTCTGGGATTGATGCACATTGCAGGTATCCTCCACCCTGGGATGTTTTCCTTTAAAATGGAAGAGGAGGCCGATGAATTCTATCAACGGTTTTATCATAAACCCTTTGATGCAACCCATGTGAACCGTTCATTTTACCGGGGATGATATGAAAATAGATAAAAGTTCACGGCAGAATTCCGGCCACCCCCGGACCATGAAAAAATATTATCATCGTAAAATATTTACCTATGGTTTTATCGTCATGCTTTTTTCAGTCTGGTGGACTCTTTGCGCCCATGCCGGACAGGTCACGGACATGGCGGGACAAAAGGTGAAGGTGCCAGATGAGATTCATACCGTATACGGAACCAGCCCCCCTGTCACCAGCATGCTTTATGCCGTGGCACCTGAACTTGTTGCCGGGCTTAATTTTCCCATCAGGAAAATGGAAAAACAATATCTGCCCGCCCGTTTGCAGTCGCTTCCGGTGGTGGGTGGATGGTTTGGCCAGGGACGGACGCCCAATCTGGAAACGCTGATGCAGGTAAATCCCGATGTTATTCTGGCATGGCATATAAAGGATTCTCTCATCACCCGCAAGATAGAAGATACACTGGCACCTTTGGGTTTCCCGGTGATTCGCATCTCCCTGGACAGGCTGGAAGATTATCCCGAAACCTTCCGGTTCTTAGGGCACCTGTTCCATCGTGAAGCGCGGGCAGCGCTCCTTGCAGAATATGCACAAGAGACATTGGATAAAATCCGTGGAGTGCAGAGTGCCATGGCTGAACCCGATAAAGTGTCAGTTTACTATGCCGAGGGGGTGGATGGCCTGAGCACGGAATGCAATACCTCTATCCATGCGGAGCTTATTCCCATGTGCGGAGGGAAGAATGTTCACATCTGCCCTGTTCAGATGATTTACGGCATGGAAAAGGTCTCATTGGAGCAGGTGATGCATTATGCACCGGAGGTGATCATTACATCTGAACAGCTCTTTTACGATGCCGTGTTTCATGATTCGCGGTGGCAGAATATTCCTGCGGTTCAGAACCACAGGGTTTACAGGATTCCCAGCGCTCCTTTTAACTGGTTTGACCGCCCTCCCTCCTTTATGAGGCTCCTGGGTGCCAGATGGCTGCTCAATAAACTATATCCTGGTAAGTATGGCATAGATATTGTGGATGAAACCCGCAGATTTTACAGCCTTTTTTTGAATTTCAGCCTGGATCGCCAGGCTGCCGAAGAACTTTTAGAAGGAATGACAAAGAGATGATAGGTGATAGAATGCGTAAGTTAATGAAAAACATGGTTGTGATCCTCATGGGCATTATGGTGTTACCACTGTCCTGCTTTTCTGATGAAACAGCCATTTACCAACTTCCCCAGAGTGTTGTAACGGGAAAATTTGAAGAACAGGACTTTGTTGGTCCGCTGTTCACCGAGACCAACACAAAAACAAAGGTTACTGAAAAGGGAATAAACGCCCTTGGACCCTCTTCCACCATGTCCGTCCAGAAATCCATAAGCCTCATGCCGTCCGTAAATCAACAAAGTGTTGATCCAAGCGGGCTTGCAGATATCAGCAATTATCACGAATCTTTCAGATTCAGAGGGGTGGAAGCCACCGGAGGCGGCAATCCCTCCACCCCTGTCAATGTGGAGAATGTTCCTGTGAGCGGCAGGCCCGGGGGTGGGGTGTCCATATATGACATGGAAAACTTTGAGACAATATCCATTTATAAGGGCGGGGTACCGGCAGACAAGGCCTTTGGGCTGACCAATATCGGTGGGAAAATCGACATGGAGGTGAAAAGGCCTTTAAATGAGTTTGGGGTCAAAATAAAACAGATGCTGGGAACCGATGATTTCAGCCGGAGTTTTCTGCGCCTTGACACGGGAAATCTTTCCACTGACACCGCAGGTTTTATCTCCTATTCCAATACCAGTGCAGATAAATGGAGGGGAAAAGGGGATTCAGATCGAGACAACGCAATGGCCGGGCTGACCCAAAAAATCGGCGATGGGTTGAAGATAGAGCTGTTTTCAACCTATAATAAGGCCGATGTAAATACCTATAGAACCCTGAATTACGAAAAAGCATCTTCCTTGAGCAAAAATTATGATCTTGATTTTGCCGATGATAAAAACGACTATTTTTATTATGGGTACAATAGGGCAGATTTTGAGGATTATAATATTTTTGGAAACATTGAGTATCGTTTTGATGATAATTCCAAGGTGGTGATCAAGCCGTTCTATTGGAATGATCAGGGGTATTACATGGAAACGATAACAATGAAGAACGGCAATAACCGCATCAGAAGATGGGATGTTGACCATGATTTGAGCGGGTTCTTGAGCCAATACTCAAGGCGCTTACAGGCCGTTGATCTTAATATCGGCTTTTTTAATCTTCAACAGGAGAGACCGGGGCCGCCGACCTCCTGGAAATTGTATAAGGTTTCATCCAGTGGACTCGTATTTGACAAATGGCAGGTCCTCTCCAACAGCTCCAAACATCGTCAGAATACCCCCTTTATTTCGGGTAAATATGCCAAGGGCCGATTTACCCTGGAGGGAGGCGTGAAATATCTCAGATACACCATGCCCTCCATAAAGACGTATGACACGACCGGCATTTTAGATGTCAGCTATGAAACCGCGCTTGGCATGGCCACATCCGTTGACGAAGATGCATGTGCAGATGCAAAGGATTTTAACAAGATACTTCCCAACCTGGGGCTGAATTACAGGATCAACGACGATGTCAGCGCCTATTTCTCCTATGGCAGAAACTATGGCATGAGTGTGAGTCTTTATCCCTATTTTATTTCCCAGAAAAGCGCCTTTTACGGCAAGGGCATTACACTGCAGGATCTATGGGATGAACAGGAGCTTGAAATCGTTGATAATTACGATATCGGCCTGAGATACATCACGGACAAGGTGTATGTGGTCCCCACACTCTATTATGCCCGCCATAAAAATAAGGCGGCAACATATTATGATTCTGCCCTGGGGGTATCATTTCCCGCCACCAATGCAAAGGCGGATGCATACGGATTTGAATTGGAAGCCGGAGCAATGGCAGGAGAAAATCTTTCCCTTTACGGCTCCTTTTCCTATAACCGATTCTTTTTTTCCCAGGATATTTGTAACAGCGATGGATCTGTCAATGGGGTTGAGGGAGAGCAGGTGCCTGATGCACCGGAGTTTCTATGCAAGGCAATTGCCAGTTACCGCATGGGCAAATTTGTTCTCTCCCCCATGGTTAAATACACGTCCAGCAGGTATGGGGACATTGAGCACGATGAGAAGATTGACGATGCCGTAATATTTGACTTTGATTTGACCTATAATGCCGGGGCCTTTCCCGGTATGAAGATGAAAAACCTTGATTTTTCTCTGACGGTCAACAATATCCTTGATAAGGAATATGTCAGCATCATCAACACCTCTGACTATAAAACCCTTGGCTCCACCTATCAAACCGGTGCGCCTTTTACGGTTTATGCGTCTGTTACGTGTTGTTTCTAAAAAACGTGAGAAAAATTCGGCATCCTTTATTTGACCCTGAAAATAGTTTACCCTATTTAAGGGTGACCACCGAAAAATGGGAATTCACCACATGAAAGTGTAAAGTAAAAATGAAGGATGCCCAAAATTCGCATTTTATGAGATTCGCATGTTTACTAATGAATCGTAAGTTTTCAATCTTCATACTGCATGTGCTATTTTGAATTTTCATTGAGTACACGATGTGGTGGCAAATTGGAGGACTTATGACCCACGAAATATTTACAGCCAAGCTCTGATTGCCTAATAGGAACTTGCTTTTTTAGTGCAAACTATACCAGACTATCAATCAAGATGTCAAAAGCGGCTACTGCCATAAGCCGGGACACTTTTTGTGTTATGACGCGGTTATGACGCAAATATGACGCGTTTTTGAATTTCTATGACGCACTCAAACTGCTGATTTGATATAATATATTTACATAACTCCTGCAAGGTCAATTGAACTCTGTTATAATGACAATTTAGACTGCCCCGGCTTATGTTGGTAGCCCAAAAGGACGGTTCCAGGTGTGCATTCTTAAATTTTGTAACGTAAGTATTTTTAAGGAGGAGTTGCGTCCTTTTTTTCTGGCCCTTTTTCAATTATGTTTCAAAAGTAAACTGTTCTATTTTTCGAACCAATATACGATCGAACTTTAATGAACACGCTTGTTTTAGGTCTAAGATGCTCGCTATGTAATGCAAAGTCCGTTATCAAAAGAGGGGTGGTTATCCGAGATATAAGAACCGTCCCAATTGGTTCCAAAACAATTTGGCTTCGTTCACATATTCAGCGAGTCTGGTGTCCTTTCTGTCAGGTTACCCGACAAATAAAGCTTTCCTTTGCAGACAGGGGAAAAAGATATACCCGTGTATTTGAAAAATATGTTCTTTGTTTTTTTATAGTAAAAAGCTTTGTTTCAAGCTTTGTCTGCATTCCAGATCACCGCAAGCAATTCACCGTTTTTAGACAGACAGCGTCCTTGATGGGGGTATCCTGAATCGAAATACAGTGTGTCACCCTCATTTATAATGTGTATTTTGTTATTCACTCTCACTTCGAATTGCCCTTTTAGGACAAACCACAATTCCTGTCCCCTATGCTGTAAAAGTTCAGATAGTTTGTCACTTTTCAGGGTGGTTACCACATATGGTTCCATAGCTCTGTTTGGGAACTTCATTGCAAGATGCGCGTACTCTATTTTAGGTGATTTTTCCTTGGAAACTACAGGCCGTTGACCTTTTGGGGTCAGCGTCGTAACAATTTTGGCTTCTTCTGATTCAAAAAAAGCGTTGAAATCTACACCAAGGGCCTTAGCCAAGGAAATTAGAGTGCCTACCGGCGGTGCGCTATCTGAGTTTTCGATTCTTGAAATGTATCCTTTTGTCATTCCAATCAGATCTGCTAACGCCTGTTGGGTAAACCCACGCTCCAAGCGCATTCGACGAATTTTTTGAGGAACCTGTTTCGCTTCTAACTTAATCATTACCATAGTTTCTTCATTATCACAAAAACGGCAAAAGGCAAAATCATTTTTTTGTACACGGGTCTACTGACAGCGGTAACCATTTTGCTGGTACCTCGATAACGTAGTATTGTAGCAAGGTGAGATTCGTTGAAAAACAGCATTTTGTGCAAAGAAAGTTTGATCACAGCCTGCACAGTAGATGCTGAATACCTATTAGTGGGCATGCGTCGGGGATTTGCATTCCCGCACAGTACACCAAACCCAACTATCCCCTGAGCCAAATCATTATAAAGATATTTTTTAGAATTTCAAAATATTATCAATCAAATTTCTTTTTGGCTACAGCAAAGTTGTTTTCTTAGTTGACATGTGTTTACAAATAGTGTACTGCTGTCAACTATAACGTGTAATTACTCAAT
>NZ_BAAHYK010000083.1:0-10626 GCF_054657595.1 Desulfocicer niacini | reverse complement strand
ATCCAATGGTAAAGCAAGGAAAGATTTAAATGAAATGCGGTCATTGATCTGGCTTTCAAGTTCTGGATCAGAATTGATTTGGAACCATTTTTGAAGGAGAAAGCATTTGCTTTAGAAAAACATAGGTTCGATTTTTATCAGAGTGATTTTGGATAGCGATGTCAGCAAAGGAAAAATTCTGTTCAATCTTTTTGTATGCCATAATGCCTCCTATTGAATAAATTTATGGTGGCATAATAACATAAAAATGCAATTATTTCAATATTATATATAATTTTTTTTAAGATTTTACAGCAATATGGGTAAAAAACTAGAACTACTGATGTGCAAGTTGGCTTCAATCAATACGGTCGTGCAAAGGTCTCAAGTCAGAATTTTTGGGTCAGGGGATATTTTGTATCAATTGTTGGCAGAGGTAGAGAAACGGTAAAACAAAATATTAAGAAACGAGAAGAGGCCGATCGAAAGGTTGATCAGTTGAAAATTTTTTGGCCACCTTTTGGTGGCTCATGGTTTTATGACTGCTTTGAGCTGTTCACAATCAACCCGCCGGGTTTACCGGAGGTTACTTATTTTAGGTTAGGGAGATATAATGAAAATTTTACATATTGTAGGCGGTGAGTTGACTGGAGGTGCTGCTAGAGGGGCTTATTGGTTATCTAAAGGTTTACAAGAACTTGATATTGAATCCAAAATATACACTAATAGTATTGAAACATTTGGGGATGAAAACGTTATAAGCACTACGCAGTCGAAAAAAGAAAAGGCATTGAGTCTGTTTCGATCACAACTTGATCCTTCGCTGAAAATTTTTTATAAAAATAGTATAAAAAGATCAGATTTTAGCACTGGTTTATGGGGTCAAGACTTTACGAGAACTAAAGTTTATCAAGAGGCTGATATAATACATTTACACTGGATATGTGGTGGTTTTATAAATATTAAACACTTGAAAAAGATAAAAAAACCGATTGTCTGGACAATACGAGATATGTGGCCCATGACAGGTGGATGCCATTACGCTGATATCTTCAATTGTGTAAATTATAAATCAGGTTGTGGGTTTTGCAAGGTACTTGGTAGTAATACTAAGTTTGACCTGTCTCGATTTGTTTTGAAGCGAAAAGTTCAAAATATTCCTATCAAAACTAAGTTAGTTGGTATAAGTGATTGGATCAGTGAACAAGCTAAAAATAGTTCGCTTTTTAAAAAGTTTGATATTCGAACAATTTATAATAATGTAAATAGCAATGATTTTTTCCCGGTAGATAAAAAAATAGCTAAGAATATATTAGGTATTAATACTAATAAAAAAATTGTGTTGGCTAATGTTGTAAGTAACAAAGGATTCTATAAAGGTTTTGATAAGTTTTTGGCTGCAGCTCAAAAATTAGATCCGAAGAAGTATTTTTTATTGTTTTTTGGAAAATCTGACCGTTCATTCGATAGCCAAATATTAGGATTTGAATATAAAAATGTTAATTATGCCTATGATATAATTGTTTTGAGATTGCTTTATTCATCGGCAGATGTATATGTGGCACCGTCTACAATAGACGCTTTTGGTAAAACTATTGCTGAGTCCATGGCCTGTGGTACGCCAGTGGTTTGTTTTGATGCTACAGGACCTAAGGAAATAGTTACTCATAAAGAAGATGGTTTTAAGGCCATACCTTTTGATGTAAACTCTTTAAAAAATGGTATTGAATGGGTTATTAATTCACCAAACTATTATGAACTCGCTCGGAATGCTCGAAAAAAAATAAAGGAGAATTTTGATAGTATCCTGATTGCAAGGCAGTATATCAAACTTTATGATGAGATTTTGTCAAATGGATGAAGGTTTTCAGTCTTATGATATTAAAAATTAAAATCCATTATAGAATTTTAGCCATTATTACTATGGCAAGTATTTTCTTGCAAATAATTTTTGAGAATATTCCCTTTCCATTTTCATCACCACATTTTTATGCTTTGTTGTGGATTTTTATGTGCTTGTTCTTTTGCAAAAAAGCACTCTTCAACAAAGAGATGTTTGTAGTATATTTATTGTTTACCATTTTATCGTTAGGCATCCTTTCTATATGGAAGTACATAATTCTTGGAAGCGGAGAGAAAATCAATTTCATATGGGTGCTTAATCAAGTGATCCCGATTTTTTTGTCAATACTTATTTATAAATATTTCATGATTAGCAAAGACTATCGCGGATTGACCTTTGTTCTTATATTTACATTGTTTTTTATTATTATAACATCATTAACCTCGATTATTGGTATTTATATATATCCTATGGCGGCTAGAGATGGATCTTCATACCGAATTTTTTTGATATCTCCTGGTCTTAGAAATTATTACAGAAGTATTGGAATTGGAGATTATAATTTTTTTACACCGCTTTCGCTAATTTTTCCTGTAATGATTTATTCTTTTAAGAAAAAATGGAATAAAAATTCTTTTAGGATAAAAGTTTTATTAGGTTTAATGGTTCTTTTATTTATGTATGCAATCGTTCAAGCTAAATTTACAATGGCATTGCTTGTGTCCTTTATTCTTTTAATTGTGTCAATTAATTTATCTCGTATGCAAAATTATAGGCTTTCAGGGGCATTGCTTTTTATATTGCCTTTATTCCTTTTATTGCTTAGTCTAACCCCGATTACATATTTTACTGATGCACTATTCAATTTCTCTGGTTTATTTAAGGACACAATTTTAGAAGAGAGGATAATAGACTTGGCTTTAACTTTAAAGAATCCAGTTATTGATTACCAAGAAAATGCTTCACACGCTGGTCAACGTTTGGGCCGAATTCCGTTGCTTTGGAATTCCTTTCTCAAAAATCCAATTTTTGGAACTGGGTTTTTAACGTCACACGCATTCTGGTTTGATCGATTATCAATGTTAGGGTTGGTAGGCATAATGCCTTGGGTGTTAATTTTTATCAATCAAATCAAATACACTTTGAAAAATCTTAATCAGGATATTAAACCATATTATGTTTTATCCATTTTTACTTTCATTATGATAGGAATGGTTAATCATGTTGTAAGTTTTCAGATATTTGCTGTCATCTTTTTTTTAGTTCCTAGCTTCGCACATATTTACAGATCAGAAATATCATTGGGTGGTCATCGAACATGAAAATTTTATTTTCTCATTACGCAATCATAGATAAGGAAGGCTTTGGGCGGAGCTTCATGCTTGCACGAGGTTTGGCTGCTCTTGGAAATGACGTAACATTTATTACTAGTTTGCCTGCAAAAAAATTTATTTTTCCATATTACGATGAGGTTAGAGAAAAAGTTAAAATTATTGCATTCCCTGATATTGTGCCTGATTTTATGAGGCGTACCGGATTTGGTCTTTTGTCCGTAATTTTAAAAACGTTTTATGTTTTAGTAAATAATTTTGAAATATATCATTCGGATGCTGGTCATCGTCCAAGTGGAGGTTTTCCGATTATTTTCAAAAAAATATTTGTACCATTGATATATATTACAGAATGGTGGGACTATTTTGGCAGAGGAGGTCAATTTGATAACAAAAAGGGAATAAAAAAAATTACCCATGGTTACTACGACTTGATCTTTGAAGTACCTGAAAAAAAAATTGCAGATGGTGTGATTTGTCTTTCAACAGGTATGTTTAATAGAGCCAAAAAATTGAATAGTAATAATAATATTGTAATTATTTCTGGCGGTTCCGATATAGAATCGATCCCTTTCTATCCAACGGTTGCTTTTAGAAAAAAATATAATATTTCGACATCTTCCTTAACCTTTGGATTTGTCGGTATGAATAGGGAGGAGGTATATGACATTATGCCTTTTATTAAAGCTATTCAAGATTTAATAAAAAGTGGCCTCGATGTGACTTGGTACACTACCGGAGGTTATATCCCTGAAACTATAAAAAAAGAATTAAATATCGGGAAAGAACTTATTGAATTTGGGTGGGTCGACTATAAATACTTTTCTGAAATATTAAGCTGTGCAGACTGTTTTATATTGTTGCAAAGGGAAGATTTGAAATCCTATACCAGATGGCCAAATAAGATTGGCGATTATTTAGCTGCTGGCCGACCTATATTGACTAATCCATTTGGCGAAATGAAACGTATTGTTGCAGATAATGAACATTGTTTTTTTACAACTCAATATAATGTTGAAAGTACAACCCAGATTATAAAAGATATTTATATTAATAGACCTGATCAAAATTTAAGGTGTCAAATTAGAGGACATGCTGAAAATGAAGTTAGTTGGAATAAAAAAGCTCAACAGTTATTATCATTTTATGAAAAAGTAAAAAAAATAAATAAATAAAATATTCAAGTTCTCATAATTTGAATATTGTCGAAAACCGAAAAATAGACGTGGATGTGTAAATGGACGTTACTGCCACCACCCAATCGCTGCTGGCTTATGTTGAAAAAGAAAATTTTAAGGGATACGATCCTTACGATACCCTGAATGGCTGGGTGCCGTTTCATTGGCTGGGGAAATGGGGGCCAGCAGTGGCGACCCAGGTTCAGAAGCGCAATCCCATCAATATTCGTCCGATCCTTGGTATAAAAAAAGACTACAACCCCAAAGGAATGGGATTGTTTCTCAAAGCGTATTGTAACCTGTACCACAAAACCAGGGACAAGACCCATCTGGATAAGGCCGGATGGATTTTTAAATGGTTGATAGCGAATTATTCCAGGGGATATTCAGGTATGGCCTGGGGGTATAATTTCCCTTGGGCTAGCTCTAATGAATTTAAAGAAGCATTTCTTCCGTCAGTTGTGGTCACCGCTCATGTTGTTGACGGTATTTTTGCTTTTTATAAAATGACAAATGATGAGAGTGCCCGGCAGGCAATCATCAGTGCGGCAGCATATGTGTCCGGAGATATTCCGACCACTGAATTTGATACAGGCATTTCATTTGCCTATACCCATCAGTCAAAAGGGGCCTGCTATAATGCCAGCCTGCACGCAGCCGAAATCATTTTAAAGGCCAGTCTGGTCCATGGAGAAAAGGCGGATGATCGTA
Source organism: Desulfocicer niacini (assembly GCF_054657595.1). NCBI lineage: Bacteria > Pseudomonadati > Thermodesulfobacteriota > Desulfobacteria > Desulfobacterales > Desulfobacteraceae > Desulfocicer > Desulfocicer niacini. The sequence continues at coordinate 5,584 of NZ_BAAHYK010000083.1, read as the reverse complement.
TTGAGCAGGCGGTCCGGTTCGTGTTGTCAAAACAAAAAGCGGATGGTTCCTGGAATTACAGTTATAACCCTGAAATCAATGCCGAAAGAAAGCAGATTGATTTTCATCAGGGGTTTGTGCTGGTTTCTCTGCATCTTATCAAGCAGTACTGTGATTTTCTGCAGGAGGATATAACTCAGGCCATTAAAAAAGGATTGACGTTTTACAAAAATGAGCAGTTCCTGCCCAGTGGACAGTCCTTGTGGCGGTTGCCCAAAAAATGGCCGGCTGAAATCCACAATCAGGCCCAGGGCATAATCACCTTTTCACTGCTCAAAGATTATCATCCAGACTATTTAGGTTTTGCAGATACCATAGCTCGCTGGACCATTGCCAATATGCAGGATACATCCGATTTTTTTTATTACCGCAAATATCCCTGGTTCACAAATAAAATACCCTTTATTCGATGGAGCCAAGCCTGGATGCTGCTGGCGTTGAGCGAGTTGGATTAGATAGTTACTCTTGATTTTGAAGGGTAAGATCAAAAAAAGAGTCAAGGAATCTTTAAAAACTAAAATTCTTAGAAAAGAGAGACCTCCATGCATTGTGTCATCTACCTGGGACATCCGGCCCATTTCCATTTATTCAAAAATACCATCAAGCATCTTGAAAAGAATGGTCATAATGTGTCTGTCCTGATCAAGAAAAAAGATATTCTCGAAGATTTGCTGATCCGAAGCAATATCCGGTTTGAAAATATTCTCCCCGAGGGTCGTAAGGATCACAAGGTAGGAATTGCACTGGGTATGCTCAAACGCGATTTGCGGTTGTTTACTTTTAGCCTTGCGAACCGCCCTGACCTGCTTGTCGGTACATCAATAGAAATTGGGCATGTGGGAACTATGTTAAAAATTCCTTCAATCAATGTTAATGAGGATGATGCGGCTGCTGTTCCTTTGTATAGTAAGATTAGTTACCCTTGGTGTACGCATATTTTGTCTCCGCAGGTCTGCAACAACGGCAAATGGGAAGATAAATCAATTAAATATGAAGGGTACCATGAACTGGCTTATTTACACCCCAATCATTTTACCCCTTCCAGAGATCTGGTGGAAACCTATTTTGGCACTAAAGAACCCTATTTTCTGATCCGTTTTGCCAAACTCACAGCGCACCATGATGTGGGGGTAAAAGGCATCAGTAACACATTGGCCCGAAAAATTATCGAAATTCTTTCTCCCAAGGGCAGGGTATATATCACGTCTGAACGAGAATTATCCCCAGAATTTGAGCCTTACCGAATGGCTATTAATCCGTTGGATATTCACCATGTTATGGCTTTTGCGTCTTTGTATATTGGGGATAGCCAAACCATGGCGGCTGAAGCCGGTGTTTTGGGGACGCCTTTTGTTCGGTTTAACGATTTTGTTGGTAGGATAGGATATTTAGCTGAGCTGGAGGACAAATACGGTTTGGGCTATGGCATAAAACCAGATAATCCGGAAAAGTTGCTGTCTGTTGTTAAAGACCTTGCAGATACTGCAAATTTAAAGCAGGGTTTTTCCCGGCGAAGACAGAAAATGCTGGATGAAAAAATTGATACAGCCCGGTTCATGACCTGGTTTATTGAAAATTATCCGAAAAGCGTTGATACAATGAAGGGAAAATCGGATTATAAGCACATGTCTAAATAAAACGAATGACAGTTGAAACTCTTAACAACTTAAAGTTGGTATTTTTGAAATGAAAATATTATCTGTAGTGGGTGCCCGGCCTAATTTCATGAAAATCGCACCCTTTATCAGGGCTGTTGAGGCATATAACCTGGAAAAGGCTTCCGTTATCGAACATCTGTTGATTCATACAGGACAGCACTATGATGATAAGATGTCCAAGGCGTTTTTTGTGGCCTTAAATATTCCGGATGCAGATATCAACTTGGGGGTTGGGTCTGGAAGCCATGCCCAGCAGGTGGGTCAGACCATGATGGCGTTCGAGAAGGTGGTACAGACGGAAAAACCCGATTGGGTGGTGGTGGTGGGGGATGTCAACGCCACGCTGGCGTGTTCGGTGACAGCCAAAAAAGAATGGGTGCAATGCTGTCATATCGAGGCCGGTTTACGAAGCGGGGATATGTCCATGCCGGAAGAGGTGAACCGTTTGGTTACGGACCGCTTGTCCGACCTGCTGTTGACACCTGATCTGCTGTCTTCCGAAAATCTTCGCAAAGAAGGGGTGTCTGAAGAAAAAATCAAGTTTGTGGGCAACATCATGATCGATACTCTGGAGGCCCAGCGGTTAAAGGCGGAACAATTGTTGATCGATCAAATCGTTAAGAAAAATGTATTGCCAGGGCAGCCCGGCATTGACGTCTCTTCCAGCGACACCTATGGGGTAATGACTCTGCACCGGCCGTCAAATGTGGACCAACCAAAGGTTTTTACCGGCATTTTTGAATTTCTTCTTACAGAGTTAGTCGGTGACATGCCCCTTTTCTGGCCGGTGCATCCCCGGACCAAGCAGAAGATGCAGGCATTTGGGCTGTGGCAAAGGGCATTGGCATGTCCGGGGTTGGTGATGTTGGAACCTTTGGGGTACCACGAACTGCTGAGGCTGAATATGAGTGCCCGGATCATGCTCACGGATAGCGGTGGTTTGCAGGAGGAATGTACAGTCTTGGGTACACCCTGCCTGACCTTACGCTGGAACACGGAACGTCCAGTGACGCTCCGCGAGCATGGTGGCGCCAGTGTCTTGGTTGGAAATAATGTAGACCGCATTCGGGAGGAATATAAAAAAATTTTGATGTCTGAAAGAAAGCCGGTCCGGCCAGAGTTGTGGGATGGGAAATCCGCAGAAAGGTGCTTGCAGGCGATTTTGGCATATTAATTTGGTGCTATTTCGGATTATAAATGCAATGACAGAGTGTAAAAAAAGGACAAAAGCATTATCTATAAGTGTGAAATTATGAGGTTGAAAAGACTGCTCGCGCTGTATCTCATTGGTTGTTCTGTGGCTGCGGAGTTTTCCCTAGCACCCATTATGGATAGTTCTGTCAGGGGGTATCGTTTTGGCATCTGCCATGGAAGGTATTCAATACCTGCTGCCCTACCGAGCCTGGAATATTAATGACTTGTTGGGCAATGGGGTAGGAGTGCTGCTTGGGGGAATAGTCATGGGTAGTATGAAGTATGGTATTCAAAAATAGGGCGAAAAAATTTAGATTGGAAATCTTGCATGGATTACGACAGGTATAATTTTACGGACAAGTCCTGCGATGGGGGTAGTGAATTCAGAGAAAAAAGAATATTATTGCTGACACCGTTTCGTCTGGCGGTGGTTGATTTCTTACTGCTGACCCTTTCCTTTTGTAGTATCAGCCACATAAAACGAGGCAGTATTGATTTACCCCAAGGGTATCTCATGCTGCTTTTTTTGTTTTATTTTTGCTGGCTGATGTCAGGTTGGGTAGCCAAGAAGTTTTTGCCATCTTCCTATACAGGTTATCGAGAGGCTGTATGGGTGATGTTCAAGTCGATACTCTATTTGACATTTACTGTTGTTTTTGTGTTGGTAATGTTCGGGTTGAGCAGATATTCCCGGGTCCAGGTGTTTGCAACCTGTGGATTGCTGTGGGGGCTTGAAATGCTCTTCTGGACGGTTGCATTCCGGTTTGTCTCTCTGCGCTGTACCAATGGTGAAGAAGATGACCTTGCCTTGGATGAAGACTCAAAAGAGGACCTGAAATCCGGGTTTTCATATCGTTTTGTAATTTTGGATCTGGTCCTGCTCCTGGGGAGTTTTTTTATGGTAAATATCATGAAACGAGATCAATTGGGTCTGCTCCCCGGCTATGAGAAACTGCTGCTTCTGCTGGTGCTCTTGTGGCTTGGTGTCTCCCTGTCCACCCGGAAATTTTATGTGATCAAGCAGGAAAATTTCTATTTTGCAGTGTGGCAATGGTTAAAGGCTGGGATGTTGATGTTGGCCGTCACCGGGGTGATGGTCTTTGGTCTTCGTATATTTCATTATTCCAGAACCCAGGGGTTTGGCACTATTCTTCTCCTGATGGGCCTGGAACTGTTGGCGCTGGTCGTCTATTTTTCCGCACGAAAGGAGAAAAAAGAGACCCGGGACATTGAATCCGTGGATCAGGTAAAACAGATACTGGGTCAGACCGACTATAATCTTAATGTGGACATAGAAACCGTCCGTCGGCGATTGATGCAACCAGCCACATATAAACTTCTCAAAATTTTTCGGTCAAGTGATCTGCCATTTTATGATTTTCTGGAATCCCATGTGGATCTCAAGAAAATTCTTTATTTGGAAACCCTGGTGGATAAAAGTCGTGAATCTTTTCACTTGCGGGACGACCAACTGATGCTTCGGCTCTTTGTAAGTCTCAATAAAGTCAATAATTTTAGACGAACCAATGTCCATTTTTTAAATATACACGAGATGTTACTGCCTGGTGGCTATTTTGTCGGGTATGCCCATACCATCAAAACCCATCATGAATGGATCTATAGTAGGTTTCCCAGACAACTGGCCCATATGATTTATGCCATGGATTTCTGTGTCCACAGGGTTATGCCCAAGCTGCCCTGGGTGCAGAAGGTCTATTTTGCCTGGACCAAGGGAAAAGACCGCATCCTTTCCAGGGCAGAAGTATTGGGACGGCTCTGTTTCTGCGGTTTTGAAATTGTGGCCACCAAAGAGATTAATAAGCGTCTCTGTTTCATTGCTCGCAAGGTAAAAACCCCTTCCTTGGACAAGAGTCCCACCTATGGTCCCCTGGTGGCCCTGAAGAGATCCGGGTATGGGGGGGAGGTGGTGAATACGTATAAATTTCGCACCATGCATCCCTATTCCGAATATCTCCAGCAGTACATGTATGATCACAATGGCCTCCAGAAGGGCGGTAAGATTGAGAATGATTTCCGCATGACCACCTGGGGCAAGGTGATGCGAAAATTGTGGCTGGATGAGCTGCCCATGCTCTACAACTGGCTGAAAGGTGATTTTGGCATTGTGGGGGTACGGCCCTTAAGTTTTCATTTTTTAAGTCTATATGATGCCGATCTCCAAGAGCTGCGCAAACGGGTACGCCCGGGGCTGGTACCGCCCTTTTATGCCGATCTGCCCGAAACCTTTGAAGAGATCTGCGATTCCGAACGGCGCTATATCCGCGCCTTTCTGGAACGCCCCTTCCGCACCCAAATCTGGTACTTCTACAAATCCTTCATAAACATAGTAATCAAAGGTGCCCGCAGTAATTAGATTAGCGGGTCTGACCCCGATAACTATTTGTTCTTATGAAGAATAGATGCGTAAATGTGGGCAAAAAAGGCCTTAGCGTGCACTTTTTGATGCCAAAAAGGGGCTTTTAAGCAATCTAATTTGGGGTCAGGTTTGGCTCATGGGTGGTATTTGGGTGCTGCATACAGGGTATCAGGTATTGGGTGTTTGAAAGATGTTGGGTAGATAAATTCATCTGTAAGCTGTTATGAGAGCTTTGCAAGAAAAGCATATTCTCCAAGATTTTAAAATCGCTGTAAAAAAAATTAAAAATCAATAAAATGATAGTAAAAAAATATCT
>NZ_BAAHYK010000082.1:0-12209 GCF_054657595.1 Desulfocicer niacini | reverse complement strand
ATTCTATTTATCGGAGTCAGGTCATCACTCGACTCCTCAACACCAAACCAAGGGTACTACACATTTTCAAACTCAAATGTGCACAATGAGATAGCCAATAACTCGATTTTCTCAATCCTTTACGCAAAGTATTTACTGGAGAAAGAGAAGTTCTATGAGTATGGAAAAATTTCATCAAAAGAGGCGATTGATAATGTGAAATTATTAACTGGAATTGAAAATAATACCCAAAATCTTGTAAGGTCTCAAAAGTCAGAGTTTCCAAAAAAGAAGAATGTGATTCTGGTGATTCTCGAGAGTTTTGGTCATGAGCATGTTGGGTATTTAGGTGGAACACCAACAACACCAAATTTGGATTCACTAACAAAAGAGTCACTGTACTTTACAAACCTTTACGCAACGGGAAGTAGAACATCATGGGGTGTATCATCAATTTTAACATCATTGTATCCACTGCCAACAAGAGAGTATGTTAAGGCAGCTAAGTCGCAAAAAGATTTTTATACCGTTGCGAAAACATTTAAAAGACAAGATTATAAAACGGAGTTTTTATACTCGGGTGATGTGGACTTTGATAATATGAGAGGGTTCTTTTTATCGAATGGCTATGACAATGTTATGGGAAAAGAGGATTTTGGGGCTCATCTGCAGAAATATACTTGGGGATATTGTGATGAAGATTTGTATAGTAAGGCAGTTGATTTACTTGAAGCAAGTGATGAACAACCTCTATTTTTAACGTTGCTTACAATGTCAAGTCATGAACCGTTTGATTATCCAAGAGGAAAGGTTGAACCATATAAAGAGGCCAAGCTTGATGGGTTTGCAAACTCCATTAAATATGCCGATTATGCAATAGGGAAATTTATTAAAGAGTTAAAAGATAAAGGATTTATGGAGAACACGGTTGTTGCTTTTATTGCCGATCATAACAACAACGCATATGGTAAGTTTGATGTTCCAATTGATAAATATAAAATCCCTGCTCTTATTGTTTCTAAAGAGTTTGAAGGTGGTAAAGAATATAATAAGATTGCATCACAAATTGATATTGCTCCAACTCTCCTTGATGTTGCAGGAATAAGCGATACGATTCCAACAATGGGTGAGTCTATTTTTAAAAACGAAAGGAACTCAGCTATTCTTTTAGCTCAAAAGAAGAACTTTGCGTATATGCTTCCCGATAAATTTATTATTTACAAAAAGAATAAGCATGTACAGACCTATAATTACCATAAAGAAAAAATAGAATCGGATACTACTGATGTATATAATGGATTGTCTTTTATCTATTCGAGTAGATATTTATACATAAATAAAGAAAATTACAATATCAAATAGCTGCACAATTATATACTGTAGTTGGTTGTGTTGCAAAAAAAATTTCGGGTTAAAGAAGGGCTTGGATTGGATCCTTTTTACTTTTACGTGGCAAGTTCAAACAGATTTTCGATGAATTTGATCTGATTTTTAACATCTCCTTTTTAACCTCTTCAACCTGTCCCTTTCGAATCATGTGCATGGTCTCATACCCCCTGAGCGCCCTCCAAACCGTGTGAAAGGATTGAAAACCGAGGCCGGGTTTAACTCGCCGCTTGATAAACCGATAATCCTGTTCAACGATATTGTTCAAGTACTTGATTTGTCTGACTTCACAAGCTTCCGGAAGGAATCCTTCCTCTCTGGGTTCCTTGATCGCTGCAGGATAAGCGGGGTTCTTATCAACCATACATTTCCCCTGGTATTTGAGTTTGAGGAAATACTTTTAATATGAATTCAGAATTCTTTGCCACAGAACCAAATTTTAGGCAATGTTGGGGTATAAAAAAATATCAGAAGCTTGAAAATGTCAAGATAACACATGTTTCCTCTCCGGGCCCTGCTGTCATGTCCAGGTGCCAGCCAAACCGATCGCAAAGCTGTTTGACAATATTAAGGCCGAATCCGTGACCTCTGGGATGTTTTTGCCATGCCTCAGGCGTTGCTGATAAAGTATCCCCGGCCCCGGAATTTGCCACCCGGACATAATTCTGGCCCACGGTCAGACAAATCCGCCCTTTGGCAGTATAATAAAATGCATTACGCAACAGGTTGTCCAAGACAATTCTGAACACAGCCGAGGGCGCATTGGCCCTGGGGGTGGCAATGGCCTGGAATTGAGTTTCAACCCACGGATTTTCAAATTGCTCCCGGTGTTCGTCAAAGGCTGTTCGGGCAAGGGCTTTAACATCACAGGACTGCCCTGATTTCAATATTGCATCTTCCCGGGCCAGCATTAAAAAGGTGTCAATGGTTACGGCCATTTTGGACATGGCTTTATCGATTCGCTTCACCGGCCTTTGAATTGCCTTATTCTGGTATTCAGGCATTTGGGAAATCAGCTCCACAGCCCCTTTTACAACAGTGATCGGATTTCTCAGTTCATGGCTGGCATCCCGTGTAAACGCCTTTTCCCGTTCAATGAAATCCCGGATGCGTTCCATGCTTTGCTCCAGGTTTTGGGCCAGAAACCCGATCTCATCCCGGGCAAAGGCAGAGGAGAGATTAACCGGCAGATGATCCGGGTCGCTTTCTGCAATAATATCAGTCAATTTCGTTACGGGTTCAATGACTTTTCCGGCAATAGCTGCTCCAAGACCTGCGCCAATGGCTGCCACAAGCAAGCATGTACCGAACAGGCCTACCCCAACAATGGATTCGTATTTTTCCTCCATCTTAAGGATTCCCACATCATAAATCAGATAAAGCAGACCTTTGCCGGGAATTTTTTTAATTCCCAGGTGCAGATCCCCGGGCCCTTTGACAGAACCGGGGCCGTCTGTTTCATAAAATCCTTCCGAAAGCCCTGCCACCATATTTTTATACGCTTTTGGCATGTTGTCAGGATCAAGATAAGCTTTGATATACCGGGAAGAGGGCAAGGGGGAGTCCGGATTTATCTTAATTTGTTCAAGATAATAGTTGATTTCGTTTTTCAGCCGGTTTTTAAAAACATTGTCTTCCACAAGTCCCATGGAACTATCTATGAAAAACCAGTATGTCATGGCCAGGAAAAGCCCGAATACCCCAAAGGCAATAACGATTCTGTTGCGAAGGCTATACCGGTATTTCATCAGGGGCCTCCAATTTGTATCCCACCCCGTGTACCGTATGGATCAGGGCATAGGAAAAGGGTTTGTCTACTTTTTTTCTCAGCATATACATATGGCTTCTCAATGCATCGCTGCCCGGGGGCATATCTCCCCACAAAGCATATTCCATATCATTTCGTGAAATCACATGGGGACAGGCTTTTATGAGCATTTCCAGAATGGAAAAGCAGGCCCGGTTCAGTTCAATGGGTCTTCCTGAGCGTTGAACTTTGCGGGTGGCCGTGTTTACTTCCAAATCCGCCACTTGAAAATCGAATTTTTTTGCATTGGCATGGCGTTTGATCAGGGCATAACATCTGACTTCCAGTTCCTGAAGAGCAAAGGGTTTTACCAGATAATCATCGGTTCCGGCTTCAAAACCCTGAATTTTGTCAGGCAATGTGTCCCGGGCCGTGAGCATGAGAATGGGAATTGCTGATGTATCCGCTGCCCTGAATTCCCTGCAAAGAGTCAATCCGTCCATTCCGGGAAGCATGATATCAAGGATCATCACATCATAGGTCTGGGTCAGGGCCAGGTGCAGGCCGGCAATGCCGTTCAGGGCAAAGTCAAGTACATGGCCCCGGGCTTCAAAATAGTCTGAAATATTCTCTGCAATCCCCTGGTCATCTTCCACCAGCAGGATACGCAATGGCTGGTCTGGTTTTGTGATTCGCATTCGGGTTTCTTCTCCTTCATACCGGATTTACCTGGTCAGATACATGAAAGAACCGGGCATGGCTCCATTGTGTCCCGCCGGCATTTATTGCAGGCTGGTTTCAGGTCAAAGGACCGGGCCGGTCCATGGCCGCTATGAGGATTATACCCTATTATATATATCTTTTGTATTAATATCCATTTGCCGGCCAAACGAGAGGTTCTCATTCCGACACTACATAGTAAACCGTTTGTAAGAGCTGCCTTCTCGAAAATTCCATGCAGACCCCAGATGATCTGCGCTCCGAACTATAGAACAGCAGTGTTGAAAAAAAAGTAAAAGAAAAGTGAAAAAAAAGTGAAATACATGTCCAAAGGAATTGCCATGCCCGGCCCCGGGGGGTGAAAGATCAATATTTCACGAATTTTTCATTTTTATTCAACATTTATTTCACCCGGGCCTTGGTAGTGTCCCACCAGAATGGTGAAAAATTGCAGCAGGTTTGAGCCTGCATGCCCACCTGACATCAATTGTTTAGAAGAAAGTCTCAATAAGTTGTTGAATTACTTTCTATCTTTATTCTGGGTCGAAACCTGGGAGTCGATAGCCCAGGTCGGCCCGTGGCCGTTATATCAATGGGAGAAAAATTATGAAATCGACAATAATTATGTTTTACCGCAGTCTTATCTTTTTTGTGCTGATGTCGGGCCCGGCCTTGTTTGTACCGGTGTCTGCCATGGCAGGGTCATCCGGGGTGAATACCACCGATGTTATCCAGTCTGCTTATCCTGGTGCCCGGATCACCGAACAGCGTGAAGACACATGGCAGGGGTTGCCTGTAACGGAAGTTGAACTGCAAACCGCTGATGGAAATGAACTGGAGGTCATTGTTTCAAACCAGGGCGAGATCCTTGATGTTGAGGAAAAATCCTCTTTGCCTCTCATTGGCGGGTCTCTTACCATCGGGTTGGGAGGGCAGTGGGAAAGCGCATTTTATAAAGGCGAAGACTCTGAATTCAATCCGGCCCCGTTTCTGCACTATGAAAACGGCAGATTTGAACTTCAGGCCTATGATGGGATTGAGGCCATGTACACTTTTTATCAGTTTAAAGGTGTCAATTTTACAGCCAAAGCCTCCTATGTAAATGAGGAGGGATATGATCCGGATGACAATAAGTACCTCACTGGTATGGATGAGCTTGATAATACCTATAGTGCGGGATTGCAGATAGAAAAGCAAATGGGCAAATGGGCCGCAGGGCTTGAAGTGATGCAGGATATTTCCGGCAAACACAAGGGCCAGCAGGCCAGCCTGGAAATTACAAGGCAGTTTGATATCGGCAAGTTCGAATTTCGTCCCGGTGTCAGCCTGACCTGGATGAGCAGTAAAGTGGTTGATTATTACTATGGCGTGTCAGCCCATGAGGTGCGTTCCGACAGATCTCTTTATTCCCCAAGTTCCAGCTTCGAGGCAGGGGTTGAACTCTTTTTCCAACGGGAGCTTTTCTATAATTTTTCTTTGATTGGGTCTGTTGAACTGACCTTGCCGGGAAGTGAAATCAAAGACAGTCCCCTGGTGGATAAGGACAAGGATTGCATTTTCGGCAGTGTCATCGGGGTTTCATACGAATTTTAAAAACAGCCATATCTTGAAAACAAAAGACTGCCGGGCTTCCATGGTATCAAGGTCTGTTCTGGGGCGAAAGATGAAAGAATTCAATGGAATATTATCGACTTTTTTAAATGACAGGCATCTGTCCCAGCCGGTTAATAGGTTTAATCCCATGTATTTTTCCCGTAATCCAATAATTTTGTGCCTGTTATTGCTGCTGTTGTGCTTTTCGTGCGGCTGCACAGTGGCCCGGGTGGAACAACGTGGAGACCTTTTTGATCACCTGCCCGAAAATATAGGTAATACCCGGGCAGAAGAAGCTGGTGTTTCGGTTACCTGGCAGCAAAGTTTTCCCTGCTCCGGGCTGCTGACGGACATTAAACGTCTGGAGGCTCAAAATTATACCTTTGCTGCCGCCCGCAGCAAGGTGGAACAGGCGGCCATGCAATACGGCCAGGTTGCAGCCTCTCTTGGGCCGTCGCCTCTCTCCGTGGGCGGCAAGTATGAGAATGAGCGCGAAACCGAGGATGACGGTCACGTAACACATACCAACACCTACACTCTTTCCGCTCAATTTGAGTGGGAGGCGGATGTCTGGGGGCGGCTGCGTGCCAAAAAAAAGGCCTCGTCCCTGCTGGTGGAGGAACAACAGGCCCTGGCCCGGCAAACCCTTCTGGGTCTACAGACAAGGCTGGTAAGTCACTGGATTCACCACCAGACCGCAGTCCTTCTTGAAAAACTTGTGGAAGCGCAACAAAAGAAAAATAATCAGCTCCTGGAACTTACCCGGTTCAAGGCAGGTTTGGGCCTTGGCACCCGGCTGGATGTCCTGCAACAGTCCCAGCGCCTGGCACAGCTCGAACAATCGGCTGCAACCATTCACATAAACCAGAAGACATCCGCCAACGCCTATGCGATTTTACTGGGCCTTTCCCCGTCAGGCAAAAATTTGCCGCCGGAGACACTCCCTTGTCTGACACCTCTTTCATCACTGCCGTGCCCAAAGCAACTGTTATCTTTAAGACCGGATCTTTCTGCTGCTTTTGCAGCTTTGGAGGCTGCAGATCAAGAAGTGGCCGCAGCCATTGCCGACAGGCTTCCCCGCATTGCCTTCGGGTTTTCCTTTGAAGTGAGCGGCAGCAGCCCTGCTTCCATTGGCAATGACTCCGCGCTCGGCCTGCTGGCCAATCTTTTGACCCCGGTGTTTGACGCCGGGCGCAAAGCCATGATGGTCAAACAGCGCAAGGCCAGGGCACAAACCGCTCTGGCTCTTTTGCAACAGACCATGCTTGACGCACTGCTTGAAATTGAAAACAGCGTAGCCAGGGAAAGGAATCTGTTTTCCAGGTTAACCCTTTTTGACCGGGAGCTGGCCATTGCCGGGCAGGCCTTTGATGAGGCCGTGTTCAGGTATGTCAATGGGGAAGAAACCTTTTTATCCGTGCTGTTGGCAGATATCAGCCGGGACCGGCTGGAGCAGGACAAAATGTACTGCCAAAAAGAACTTTTGCTCAATCGTGCCCAATTACTTCAGTCCCTGGGAGCCACGGTTAAAGCACGCCCTTTTGAGCAGACGGCGGCCCCGGATGTTTTGCGAAGTAAAGCATTAGGAAATTTTTAACATGATAAAAAAATGGATAAGTATTTTATTGGTCATTGGTCTGACCGTTGCCGTCTGCGGGTTTATTCTGGCCAACGATGAACAGGAAGCAGATACTGTGAAATCGTTTAAGGCTCCCGGTGTTTCCGTGGTCTGTCTTAAAAAAGAGGATTACCGGCTTAAAATTTCTGCAAGGGGGATTGTCAAAGCCGCAGAATATACAGATATCCGCAGTGAGATTCCAGGTAAAATTATAAACGTGGCTGCCGGGGTGTATCCGGGTGCCAAAGTCTGCAAAGGGGATTTACTCTTTGCCCTGGAGGACCGTCAATACCGGTTGCAGCTCCAGAAGGCCCGGGCTGCCTGTATGGCTGCACAGCAGGCACAACTTCTGGAAGAGGGCCGGCAGATGGTGGCCAGACGCCAGTGGCAGATGCTGGCATCCCAAAAAAAATATTCGGACAAGGAAAAACAACTGGCGCTTCGCGAACCCCAGCTCATCACCTGCCGGGCAGAGCTGGAGAAAGCCAAGGTCAGGCGGGATCTTGCCCAATATGACCTGGATCGCACTGAAATTACTGCGCCATGCAACGGGGTTATTCTTTCGGAATCCGTCTCAAAAGGCATGATGATCGGTCCGGACACCGTTGCACTGCGCCTGGCCTGCAATGACACCTTTCATATTATTGCAAAATTTTCTTCGCAAATGGTCCCGGACACCTCCCGGCCGGTCGCCCTGATAAACACTGGCAAAAAAACCTGCAGCGGCAGGGTGAAATCACTTCTGCCCGGATGCGATCCTGAAACCGGACAACGGGCTGCCCTGGTTGAATTTGAAACCGGTAACACAAATGTTTTGAACTGTTATGCCTCTGTGACGTTGCAGGGCGAAGCGTACAGCGATGTGTATGTCATTGACCGGGAAGCTGTTCGCTCAGGCAATACCGTGTGGGTGCTGGATGAAAAAGACACCCTTACCATTGTCCCCTTTACGCTTCTGGGGCGGGATCAAAGCCATGTTGTGGTAAAAGGGCTTGTCCCCGGCACCCGGCTTGTTTTATCCCATTTGTCCAATCCCCTGGCCGGTATGGCATTGCAGCCGCTGCCGTCCCAAAATTCAGAATCTAAGACGGAAAATTAGTGATGTTTTATGAAAAGCTGATACAAAACCGGGCTTTTGCCAATGTCCTGATGGTGGTTCTTTTAGCCGGGGGACTGGCCAGTGCCCTGTTAATCCGGCAACAGCTGATGCCGGACCGGATAGAGCCAATTCTTACCATTGAGGTGGAACTGCCCGGCACCTCCCCCGGTGAGGTGGAGCAATGTGTTTTAATGGTTATTGAAAATGCCGTGCGCGGCCTTAAAGGGGTCCGGCGGGTGACCGGCAAGGCCATGGAAGGCATGGGGCAAATTGATATTCTAATGGCATTTGGTGTGGACCAGCAGAAAATGCTGGGGGATGTCAAAAACCGGGTGGATCGGATTACCACCCTGCCACAGCAGGCACGTGCACCGGTAATCTCCTTGTCCGTGGAAAGTGAAAAAGCCCTTTCTGTGGTGGTGTATGGTGACCAGCCAAGGGTTTTTCTGCAGCAGGCCGCAGAAAATATCAGAAACGATCTTGTGTCCACAGCAGGCCTTGCCCGGGTGGAGATGACCTTTTCCAAAGACCATGAAATTTCAGTGGAACTGGATGAAAACACCCTGGAGCAGACCGGGCTGAGCCTTTCGGGAATTGCAGAAAAAATTGAGGAAAACACCACGGATTTATCCGGGGGCACCCTGTACACCTCCCGCTGGGATACGGGCTTGCGCACAAATGCGCAAAAACGCACGGCAGAACAGATTGGCACCATCCCGGTCATTGCCGGCAAAAACGGGCAAATGGTGTACCTGTCGGATATTGCCGATGTCCGGCAGACCCTTGCCACGGGCAATATTGAATGCTGGTTTAACGGGCGTCCGGCTGTGGTGCTGGATATTTTTGCCGTTGACGGCCAGTCCCCGGGGGATGTGGCACAGATCGTCAGGCAATTTATCCGGGAAACCGCATGCACCAAATACAGCGGGGTGGGGGTACAGATTTTTGAAAATCAGGCTGCCGCCTATCACAGCCGCATGATGCTGCTGGTTGAAAATGCACTCACAGGACTGGTCCTGGTACTTGGGGTGCTGTGGCTTTTTCTGACTCCGACGGTGGCCTTCTGGGTGACCGCAGGCATTCCGGTTGCCCTTTTGGGCGGGCTGATGCTGATGTATCTGATGGGGCTTACCATTAATATGCTCTCCTTGTTTGCCTTTATCATTACCATTGGTGTGGTGGTGGATGACGCCATTATCATGGGTGAAGCCATACACTTTAACCGGGATAAGGGGATGAACCCTTTTTCAGCAGCTCTTAAAGGGTGCACTACCATGGGCGGGCCGCTGCTCATGGCCGTATCCACAACCATTCTTGCGTTTTTGCCCATGTGTTTTGTGCCAGGTGAGATGGGCAATCTGTTTTTACAGATTCCGGGCGTTATTATTCCCGTGCTCCTGGTTTCCCTTATAGAGTCTTTGGTGATTTTGCCGGCCCATTTAAGTGGGCATGGGCGGTCCATGCCGGGGTTGGCCCTTCTGGCTGCTCCCCAGGAAAAAATCAACCGGCTTTTGTCACGCTTTGTCAACGGCAGGTTTCACCGGACGCTTGACGCATGCATTAAAGCCCCTTTGCTTGTTTTTGTCACCGCATTGTGCCTTCTGGCAATCACCTTTGCCGCTGTGTCCGGGGGATGGCTGAATTTCAGCATGACCCCCACCATTGATGCAGACACGGTCATTGCCCAGGCGACCCTTCCCTATGGCTCTGCTGAAAGTGAATCCGTGGCGATCCAGGCACGGCTTGTCCGGGCAGCCAAACAGGTGTTTAAACAATCCAAAATGAGATCTGAAGGGCTGCTCTCCTTGATCGGCACACGTCTGGAAGAAGGAGAGGTGGAGGTGGAAACCCTTGCCGGCACCCATTATATCTCCGTATTGGCAGCACTTCCCAAAGCAGAGGAGCGAACCCTGTCAAGCCGGGAATTTGCCGTGAAATGGCAAAAGGCTTTTGGTGACTCCGGCAGGCTTGAAGCCATAAATTTCACCGGGGAAACCAATATCTCCGGCGGTGAACCTATCCAGATTGAACTGATGCACCCGGACCGGGAAACGGCCAGGAAAGCAGCCCTGGCCTTAGGAACACGAATGCGCACCCTTGCAGGGTTAAGCAGCATTGATGATGGCGTTCGCACAGGAAAGCCTGAGTTGCGGTTTTCTGTCAATGAGCAGGGGCTGCTTAAAGGCCTTACCACCCAAAGTTTAGGCGAGCAGATCCGTAACCGGTTCCACGGCATTGAAGCGGCACAGTTTATCCACAACGGCCAGGAGGTGGCCGTCCGCGTCCGGTTAAACAAAACCTTAAGAAGCCGCCTTGAAACCCTTGACCGGTTGCGGATCAAACTTGATGACGGCGGGTTTGTCCCATTAAGCCAGGTGGCATCGGTATCCCAGGACCGGTCTCCCACACAGTTGATGCGGCGGGACGGGGTGCGGATATATCCTGTGTCCGCAGATATTGCCTTTGGGTATTCGGATGATGACATTGAAGATGCACTCGAAGACGATATTATTCCGGACCTTGTCCGGCAGTTTCCGGGCCTTCAGGTTCGTTTCGGCGGGGAAGAGGAGGAAAACAGCGAGGCGCTCACCGCCCTTGGTTCAGGCTTTGCCGTTGTCCTTTCAATCATGTATCTGCTCATGGTCTATGTCTACCATTGTCCCATAAAACCTTTGCTGGTGCTTTGCGTGATTCCCTTTGCCGTTATCGGCGCGGTCTGGGGACATATCCTGCTTGGGTATGACCTCTCCATTATCTCTGTGGTGGGGATCATTGCAATGACCGGCGTGGTGGTCAATGATGCCATTGTATTGCTGTCCGGGGTGTATACGGTCCAGGGCTTAGGGATTCATGGGAAAAAGGCGGTTTTACAGGCTGCCTGCGACCGGTTCCGGCCCATACTTTTAACCACCCTGACCACCTGTTTAGGACTTTTGCCTTTGATACTTGAGTCCTCGGAACAGGCCCAGTTCCTCATTCCTGCGGCTGTTTCCATGGCCTTTGGCCTGATGATCAGCACCTTTATTACCTTGCTGCTTTTCCCGGTATTGCTCTGTTTTTTTGTTGGCAAGCCCGAACATGGTCAAATTAATCCCTGAACAAGTGTCAAATTGTTGATTACAACATTGTTTCTACGCCAATAGACACCTCCTTCCCACCCCCCTAACAGGATATTAGATACCTTTTCGATAACACATATCCAAGCATCTGGGAATATAAAGCTGATTTTCTTAACATCTGTTTTCAGGAGTATATTGGCAGCCACCGCCTAAGATTGTCTTTTATATATTGATTCGTAATACCAACTGCTGAAAACAAATGCCATGTTGCTTCATCAAATTTAGCAGTGTACCACTGCACATTCATATGTCCCATGTGGTCTATTTGATTTGGGTAAACTACGCCTCTATATGTTTCAATCATAGTTTGACCTCTTTATTTTGGGGCACATCTCGCGGTAGGAATGCCGGTTACCCGGCATCCCCCGCACAGACCCGGACGTGCGGTTTTCCCGCTCGGTTTGTAGAGGATCGGCCGGAGGCCGGCTTTCCTCCCGCCAGAATTTACCTTCAAGCATTTCTGATGTGTAATGTACCAATTTGTCTTTGATTCTCCGTCAATACAAATAGTTTTCTGGAACCTCTGGGGCTTCCCGAGTTCTAAAGCGTATCTCTACTTGCCTGCCACGGCCTGATGACTCCGCTGGACCTCCACATCCTCGCCAAAATGGATGCTTCTGTGTTGCCTTCGGCGTACGTTAAAACCCTCGGCATCCGCAACTGTAATTTCGAAGTTGTACCAGCACTTCAGGGTGCACGATCACCCCTACGGCCTACAAGATTCTCTGCCTACGCTTAATCCATTCCATTCGATACATTTGATTGCTTCGGTGGGGTGAGTCCATCCGTGATTTCTCCACTCCGTGGGTCACGGCTCGTTTCCTACCGGTTCGCAACACCGATGTCCGGACACCTACTTGAATCTAAGTGTATCTTTTCCATAGACCCAAGGCTCGATACGGGTGGGTGGCTAACCCTTACGAGTAAACATTGCTGCTTACCCTCCCT
>NZ_BAAHYK010000081.1:0-12390 GCF_054657595.1 Desulfocicer niacini | reverse complement strand
TCCGTCAGGACATGCCCGTTATATGAAAGAGCAGATAAGCCTAACATTCTTTCATGCTTCGTTGTGGGCAGAACGAGATCAGAATGAGGTCTGCCCATGGCAGCTATATGAGATATTTCCGGTAAACAGAACAAAATGGCAAGCCTAGTTACAGGTATATCCTGCAAATCAAGAACCTGTTCAGGGCTTATCCTTAGAAATAATATTCACTTGGTCCTGAATTTTACATATTATTGTACCTGTGCGTTCACGGCATTTTTCAGGACGGCATCCATGATTCCGAAACTCTTGAAAAAAGTCGAGCCACTCCTCCCCGGATCGGGGGCATTTCTGGATAAACTCCATAAAATCAGCAAAGGCCTGCAAGGTATCAGAGCTAAGCGTATGTTCCATTTTGCAGGCTTCTTTGTCGGCATTCTTGTAATCGACATTCAAAATCTCAGTTAAAAATTTAAGAAGCACCTCATGTCTGTGGTGCATCTCCTTACCGACTTTTTTCCCCTCACTGGTTAATTCAACATACTCATATTTTTCATAGTCCACCAATCCTTTGCTGCCGAGATTTTTCAACATACTGGTTACAGTGGGCATTTTAACGTCCATTTCTTTTGCGATATCCTTGACCCGCACCACTTTTTTTCTCATGCCCAGATTAAAAATAGCTTCCAGGTAATCTTCCATCACGGATGTCAGTTGTTTCTTGGATTTGCCGGGTGCAGCTGATGCCACCATGCCAGTCTCCTATCAATATTAGAATATTAAAATTATTTTTTATAGCATTATCCAACCAAGTATGAATTGTCAAGAGATTTAACACCTTGATCCTGTTTTAAATTAAAAATCTACATCACAAAAGCCAAATATCAACCAGACATTATATCCACCAGTCAATAAAAAATTTATCATCAAAAACAAAAATGTTTTTGATGGTAACGGCCGTATGGAAAGATTTCTGATGAATGTCATGGTGGACGGTGGCGGCTATCCATGAACACTCATTCTTTCCTGGCAACGCATGCAATGATGCTTCAAACAATAAAATTGCAACATTGGGATTGCCCCTTAAAATGAGACCGTTGACAGAAATCATTTATTGGGTTAGTTAGGACAGGTATTTTCCAGATACACATCCCGCTGGAAATTCTGAACACCGCCAATGGGCCATTTTATGTTGCCGGAATACAGAAAAAATATTTTAAAAAAGCTGGATGAATAAAAGGGAATCCCGTGAAATTCGGGAACGAGCCCGTCGCTGTAACCGGGGACGAACACGGCAAAAAGCCACTGATCATTTTCAAGATTGGGAAGGCGCCGTCAATAGAAAAATCCGGAAGTCAGAAAACCTGTCTGGAAAATGAACCCGTAATCGCGTGGATGGCGTGTGTGGTTCAAGATCTGATGGATAAAAAGGGATTTCCTGGATCGACACGTTTTGTCGATCCTTTTTTTTTGCTCAAAAGCTGAACAAAATCCATCACCTCCCCCGCCCTCCCTGTTTCATGGATGATCAGGATTTTTTCAGGATGTTCATGCCCCATGCTGATCCATTCCCATGATTACACATAGTTCTGGAGGATATCATGGCCCTGAAAACCCTGTTTCTGGGAATTCTCTTTTCCATGGGAATTTTTGCCGTTAAAAGCGGCTTTGGCCTTAATTATTATTTGGGAACCTGCAGTGGCATACCCAAACGGCTTGGGGGTGCCGCACTTTTTACAGTGCTCTATGGTTTAATTTTTATGCTATGCGCGGTTTTGATCTCCACCACCGAACTCATGGCTTGGTTTCCCCTGTTTCAGATCATTATCTCCCATGCCATGGCCCTTCATTTTTTTCTGGCAATTCTCATGGTCATCTGGAGTCTTTCCCTGATCAAAACAAAAAAAGACCACAATGCCAGAACCCGGAGCTGGATGCTGCTGGCCCTACCCTGCCCCGTGTGCATGGTGGTCATATTCTTATCTGTTGCATTTCTCACAGCCTATGCCCCCAACCACGTAAAGGAAACAATCTCTCTGCTTTTTCTGGGATTTATGGCACTGAACCTTTCCACCCTCGGGGTGTTGTCCATACTGGAAAAACGCACCCACACAAAACCGGAACACCTGCTGGGCAACGCCATGCTGTTCATTGCACTCTATTTTTTACTGTCCGTTATCATCATGCCCCAGTTCACCGGAATTGAAGAAATTTACAGCATCTCTTTGCATGGCAGCCCCGCAGAACAAAATTTTTTAATGGAAAAACGATGGTCCTTTACCTTGATCGCCCTGTTGTTCATCGGTGGCACGCTGACAACTCTGCCTGGAAAGGATCCAGAGTCGCTTAACCTTTCCCTGCGCCCGGGCCTCACGGCCCGGAAACGTGGTGGCAACCAACAATAAGGGTGATTGCTTTATCACCCGGGAGAACCTTTAATATGACATCCTACCGCACAACCCACACGCCCCGCTTTTCCAACGGCTCCACTCTGTCTCCGGCAGGGATGGGGCACAGGGGCATTGCCGCTCTTCTATTGGCGGTTTTACTGACATTTTTACCGGTTACCGCCCGGGCAGCCGGGCACAGCGACACAAACAAAACAGAACATAAAAAAACCTCCACGGCCCAGGACAATACCAACGGTGCATCCATGCCCCCTGCTGTCACCCTGGAACAGGTCACCGTGGTGAGCCAGAAAATAGACGATTACATCCAAAAAAATCCCAATCAGGTGGTGAGCATGGACGCAAAGGAAATGGCCCAGAGAAATTTCCTGGAAGCCTATGACGTCTTGGGCAGCATGCCCGGTGTGGACGTTCGAAGGGGCTCCAGCGGCATGGGTGCCCGCATCTCCATACGAGGTGGCGGCGGTTCCGGCAGTGTTCTGGTGCTGGTGGACGGTCGTCCCATGAATACCGGGCAATTCAGCGGTGTGGATCTGGGCAGCATTCCCATGGACATCATCAAAAAGATCACCGTATTTAAGCCCCCGGCACCGGTGTGGCTGGGACCGGGCAGCAGCGCCGGGGCCATCTACATTGAAACAAAACGGGGAAAGTCCGCCAAAACCGCCACATCCAGCGGACGTCTAAGAACCGGTGCCGGTTCCTTTGGCCGGTTCGACCTCAACGGATCTTGGAAAACCAGCTGGGAAAAAAGCAACCTTCTTTTGGCCGCCGGTTACGGCCACCAGGATGGCAAACGAGAAAACAGCCAGCGGGACAAGGGGCACTTCAGCTTTAACTGGGACAAGGAGACCGAGAGCCTTGTCAATGTACAGGTCAACGGCAAATATTACCTGTCCGATCATGGCATCTCCGGTCCCACTTACAACCCCACCCCCAACGCCCGACAGCGCTATGAAAAGGGAGGACTGGATATGAAGCTCAAGGGCTTCATGGGGGATACCCTGGATTACGAGCTGAAAGCCTTCGGGGATTTCACAGAACTTAAAGAAACCGCCAACACAGGGGAGAAAGCCAAGCTGGAGTCCTTTTCCTCCGGTGGCGGTGGAGAAATTTTATGGAACAACGAGGCCGGTGACAAAGAACTTCGCGTGGGAACCTTGATCAAAACCGAACAGGTGGATCAAACCCTCACAGGAGAGCATGACCGTACCCAGGTATCGCTGCATGCCATGCACACCATGAAATTCAATCCCTTTATATTAACCATGGGGGCCCGGGGGGATTATTCCAATGATTTTGATTTTTCTCCGGCAGGCAACTTGGGGCTGAGTTATGAGATTATGTCCGATCTTCTGATGAAAACCAGCGTGGGGTATACCACCAATCTTCCCACATTCGGGCAGCTTTACCAACCCAGCCACGGTTCCATTGACCAGGTCCGGGGCAATCCCGACCTCAAGGAAGAAAAAATCACCTCATGGACCCTGGGTATCCAGAAAAATTTTAAGAAAAAAAGTTACATGGAACTTGCCGCTTTTCGCACGGACAGCAGGGATCTCATAAAATACCAGAGGGGTGCAGACCTGATCAGCCGACCGGAAAATGTTGATAAAGCCTGGAAACAGGGACTTGAAGCCACATTTAAATACAAATTCGGCAAAGGCCTTTCCCTGGATCTGAACCATGTATGGCAGGATACGGAAAATGAAGACAACGGCAAGGAGCTGAGCTACGCCCCGGACCACTCGTTTAAAGCAACGCTGAAGTCTAAATTAACACGCGGTACACGATTGGAAAGTTCTCTGCGGGCCTATTCCTGCCAGTTCACCGATACGGACAACACGGAAGCCGAGGCCATTCACGGCTATGCCACCGTGGATGCCAAAGTGATTGAGCCCATCCATATATACGGTCGTTCCGGCGAGGTATATCTCCATCTCATGAACCTTCTGGACCGGGACTATTCATCCCATTACGGCTACCCCGACGACGGCATTCGCTTTGTCTGCGGTTTAAATCTTAATTTTTAAGGAAGTTCAATGGCTTTTGACGCACTTTTAAAAACCTTTATTTACATTGTCTCCGCCTCTTTGTTTTATCCGGTTCTCTTTCTTCTGGTGGTGGCCTTTCTGTGGATCATTGTACTCAGCGGTGGGTTTTTCGGGCAATGGCTTCAGCGTATCCGCCGGGAAAAACCCCGACCAGAGGATCTGCCGGCCATCATTCTGGAACAAAGGGAAGGGGGTTACCTTCCCAGTCACATCCAGGCATTTATCAAGCGCTTGCGCACCGTGGTCCATGATCCGGCATATTCCGAGCTTGCCATAGAAAATTTCATCCAGGACACCACCCTTCACCTGTGGAAAAAAATTGATCGATTGCGGATTCTGGTTCGTGTGGCCCCGTCATTAGGGCTCATCGGCACCCTGATTCCCATGGGCACCGGCCTTGCCGCATTGGGCCAGGGAGACTTAAGCCGGCTTTCCTCGGATCTTGTCATCGCCTTTACCACCACAGTGGTGGGAATGACCGTGGGCATTACCGCATTTTTTCTATACACCGTCAAACGCCGGTGGATCGAAGAGGATGTCAAAAACCTGGAACTTGCGGCGGAACTCATTGCAGGTGTAACGGAAGAAAAGGAAGACACCGGTGAAGTATTATAAAAAAAGACGTCACAGCGGAGTACACAAACCCCTGGGCAACCCTGCCTTCAGCGATGACGATCCCCTGTCCGGGGTGGCCAACCTCTTTGATGTGGGCCTGGTGTTTATCGTGGGACTTATTGTAACCCTGTTTTCCGCCTACTCCATGCAGGATCTGTTTGATGAAAAAAAGAACATGACCATCATGAAACAGTCGGACAGCGGTGAAATGGAGATCATCACCAAAAAAGGCAATAAAATCAAAGCGGTGAAGATGTCCAAAAGTAAAATGACGGGTCAGGGCACCCGCCTGGGGGTGGCCTATCAGCTCCAGGACGGTTCCATGGTGTATGTGCCTGAAAAATAGTCAATATTCGGCATCTTTCATTTCTACTTTTCACTTTCATGGGATGAGTGCTCATTTTTCAGTACCCGTTCTTAAAAACTGCCATGGGCAGGCCGTATTCTGATCCGGCTCTGCCCACAACGAAGCGTGAAAGAGTGTTAGACTGATCTACTCTTTCTTATAAAAATGGCATATGAAGGATGCCGATATAAGCCCTGTTTTTTTGTAAATCAGGGGTATTGCAACCAGCAAAAAAAGGGGATTAATCACAGCAATGAACGCCCTCTCATATAACGGGTCCGCCCATGAGCCCGGTAAGATGTCTCCCAACAAAAATCCCTATAACCCACATGTCCTGGCGGACACAACGAAGATAGGAAAAGGCATTATGCCGCCCCTCCCCCGACGGGCAATGGGCACGGACCGGAACCGTAGACAGCTCAATTGTCCGGTTCCTATTGCACCTCGGGGGAGCTCTGCTGAGATTGCCCGGACGTTTTATTTTCTGATAAACGGGTGCGCCATAAAAATACTGATGATTGTTTTTCTTCTCATGTCAGGGGCAATGCCCTTGCTTTCAGATGCCCGGGCAGATGAAAATGTAGCCATCCTGGACGCAGATACCAACAGTGTCCAGCTGAACCTGGCCCTGAAAAAACTCCAACTGCCCGCTTCCATTCATACCCGTTTTTTTACCCTGGCAGATCTTATGGAACCCGGAGAAAAGGCCCGAGAGGCAAGAACCTTCATTGACAAAGCAACGGTGGTATTTGTCAATGTCATGCATTCCGATCTCGTTCAATACATGGTGACGGAAAAACTCATGACTCCAAAAACCGTCTACGGCATGAGCCAGGGCCGGGACATGGATACCCTGAAAAAGCAAGGATTTATTTTTGACAAAGCCATGGCCGACTACCATGGAAACCTTTGTGTGCCCAATATCATCAACATGGTTCGCATGGCCGTCCATCGCCATGTGGACAGCACCATCACCTTTGCCCCGGCCCAACAAAAATCGCGCAACATTATCCATCATCCCGGTGCACTGGAAGAATTCGAACAGGTGGAAGATTACCGAAACTGGTACGAAAATCGTCAGGATTTCAATCCCAAAGCCCCATGGGTTGCCATGCTTTTTTATGCATCCTCTCTGCAGCAGGGCCAAAATACAGCCGTTGATGAAATAATTCTGAGGTTGGAACACGAAGGTTTCAACGTCATGCCCTGTTTTGGGACATTAAAAACGGTGTTCAGCCGCTTTCTGCTTCCGGCAAATCCCAGGGTGGACATGGTCCTTGCCTTTACCATGAAATTCTCCTCTTCCATCAACCCGGAAATCCATAACGCCGTGAACGACCTTAATGTCCCCATATTTAATGTAATAAGGCCCTATGGCACCACCATTAAAGAGTGGCGAAACAGCGAACTTGGTCTCACCCCCCTGGAATCCACCTGGGCATTGTCCGTGCCTGAATGCTCCGGTGCCATTGAACCCACGGTGGTGGCCGGTAAAAAACAGATATGGGACGACACCACGGGAAAACGCCTTTATATTTATGAAAACATTGATGAAACCCTCTCTTTTCTCATTGCCCGCCTGAAAAAATTGGCCATTCTGCAAAAAAAGCCCAACCCGGAAAAAAAAGTGGCCATCTTCTATTATAACCACAGCCAGGGCAAGCAGAACATCGGTGCCAGCTATCTTAATGTGTTCCGGAGTCTCCAGGAGATGCTGGGGCGTATGGCAAAGGAGGGATACAAGGTCGACAACGTTAAAAGCCTTTCCGAAGCCGGTATCCAGAAACTGGTCATGGCCACCGGCCGCAACATCGGTTCCTGGGCACCGGGGGAGCTGGATGCCATGATGGCATCGGGCCATGTGGAAAAAATTCCCCTGGCCACCTATGAAAAATGGTTTAAAGCGTTACCCCCAGATTTTCAGGAAAAGGTAACAGCCCAGTGGGGGTCCCCTGCCAATTCTGCCATCATGGTGAAAGACGGGCAGTTGATTTTTCCCATGGTAAAACTTGGCAACCTTGTACTATTGCCCGAACCGGCCAGGGGATACAGTGATGATCCCATGAAACTCTACCACGACCCCACCCTCTATCCCCATCACCAGTACATTGCCGCCTATCTGTGGCTGAATCATGTGTTCCATGCCGATGCCATGGTGCATCTGGGTACCCATGCCACCTATGAATGGCTTCCGGGCAAACAGAGCTGTCTTGCCCCCTGGGATCCTCCGGAAATAATGGTGGGGGACATTCCCAACATCTACCCATACATTGTGGATGATGTGGGTGAGGGCATCCAGGCAAAACGCCGGGGCCGGGCCGTGATCATTGACCATCTCACCCCGCCCATGGCCCAGGCCGATCTGTACAACGAATATGCCGAGCTCAAGGTGATCATGGGAAAATATGAGCTGTCCCAAAGCATGGCCAGTGACACCGCTGGGCAATATCTCATGCGCATGGAAGAGATGGCCAGAGACCTTGGCCTTTTAACGGATCTTGGCCTTGAAGCCTTTGACCATGATGCGGTGGAAGCACTGGATCTCTATCTACATGAAATGGAAACCAACTCCCTGCCCCACGGCCTTCACACCTTTGGCACCGCCTGGTCCCGGGAGGCGGTGCAGGAAACCCTGGCGCTCATTGCACACCAGAACCCCAATGAAGACAAGGATCTCATCCATCAAAACCTTGTGAACGCCCCGGTGCGGGAAATGGACAATTTCATCCGGGCCCTGGATGGTGAATACATCCCGGCAGGAGAAGGAAATGATCCGGTGAGAAACCTTGCCGCCATTCCCACTGGGAAAAATTTCTACGGATTTTCACCGGCCAGGGTGCCTTCCAGAGCTGCCTGGGAAATGGGCAAAAAGGCGGCAGAGGCCCTGATCCAGGATCGCCTGAAAAAGGATGGCACCTACCCCCAAAAGGTGGGGGTGGTTCTGTGGGCCACGGAAACCACAAGAAATGAAGGGGTCCATGAAAGCACCATTTTATATCTCATGGGCATGGAACCTGTGTGGGATGCCACGGGCAGGGTCACAGACAGCCGGGTGATCCCGGGCAAGATTCTGGGCCGTCCCCGCATTGACGTGTTGATCAATCCTTCCGGGCTTTACCGGGACATGTTCCCGGACAAGCTTTTGTTCCTGGACAAGGCCGTGCAAAAAGCCATGGCCCAAACGGACATGGAAAATTTCCTGGCAAAAAATAAAAACAGGATAAAAGCCGCTCTCATGGAGTCAGGTCTGGATGAAGCCAAGGCCGAGGAGCAATCGCGATTTCGTATTTTTACGGAAAACACCGGATCTTACGGAAACGGGGTGGCGGAAATGGCCGGCAACTCCGGGGTGTGGGAATCTGATGAAGAGATCTCCCGGGTGTACATGAACCGCACCCAGTTTGCCGTGGGACAGGGGAAATGGACCACCCCCGTCAAACAGGCTCTTAAAGAAAATTTAAGGGATGTGGACATTACTGTCCATTCACGCTCCAGCAATATTTATGGTCTCATTGATACGGATGATTTTTTCATGTATCTGGGGGGCATGTCCCTTGCCGTTAAAAATATTAAAGGGAAAGCGCCGGATACCCGGGTCACCCTGAACCGCCAAAAAAATGAAGTCATTGTGGAAGATGCGGCAAGAACCATTGGCCGGGAGATGCGTACCCGTTATCTCAACCCCCAGTGGATCGGGGCCATGAAAAAAGAAAACTATGCCGGAGCCCGTCAAATGTCTGAATTTGTGGAAAACTTCTGGGGTTGGCAGGTAACCGTGCCCGATGCCGTGGGCCAGGCCCAATGGCAGCAAATCAATGAGGTTTATGTTGAGGATAAGTACGGCCAGAATGTTAAGGCGTTTTTAAATGAACACAACCCCTGGGCCTATCAATCCATGACGGCCCGCATGCTCGAAGCCGTGCGCAAGGGATATTGGCAGGCAGATAAAAAAGTAACCTCGAAACTTGCCATGGAATATGCCGTTAACGCCGTGGAAAAAGGGGTGGCCTGCTGTGATCACACCTGCAATAATCCCCTGCTCAATCAGATGGTGGTGAATCTCATTTCCGTGCCCGGTGTATTGTCCCCGGAGGTGGTGGAACAATTTAAGATGGCCATTGAAAAAATGGCAAAAAAATCCCTTAACGAGCAGGTGGCTGAGCGAAAGGCCCTTCAAAAGGCCCTTAATGCCGACCTTGCCCGGCCTGCCCGGCCGGAGGCACCGTCAAATAAGACAAACGCCCAAAAAGAAGCGATGAATCCACCAGCTGCCACCATGGACAATACCGTTAAAACGCCTGACATGGAAAAATCAAATCATACAGGTGAAGAAAAACCGGACACCCAAAGTGTTGAAGGGTATAAAATGGAGGAGATGAAATCCCAGGATACCCAGACCACAGTGAGTTCTTCCGGGGTTCAATGGTTTGCCGCTGTGTTCATTCTGGTGATGATGGCGCTTTTCGCATGGGGTATTAGCAGAGGAAAGAGGGGGTAATTACCAAAGCTTAAACTATATTTTTATTTATCAAGGTGCATTGATTTGCCGAACAGGGAACCCCGTTAAAATCGGGGACGGGCCCGCCGCTGTAACCAGGGACGAACGCCGCAGATAAACCACTGTTTCAAAGATTGAAATGGGAAGGTGCGGAACACGGATGATCTGGAAGTCAGAAGACCTGCCTTGATAATCAACAGGATATTTTTCGTGGACAGAAAAATATCCAATAAACATCCGTGGATAAAACAGGGACATCCTGGATCGATACCCATCGGTCCGGGAATTTTTCCGGACCTATTGTTTATTTCAGTAGAGGAAGGAAAGATGAAAAAAATTGTTATTACAACCATGTTGGCCTTGGCCTGTTTCAACCCTGCATGGGCAACCACGGAAGATGTATCTCAGGTGGGAGAAATGGTGGTAACCGCCACCCGTGAAGATTCCAGGGCCATTGATGTCCCCACCCATGTGGAGGTGATCTCCCAGATGCAGATTGAACAGTCCGGTGCACTGAATTTGGGAGATCTTCTGGGAAAATTCACCACAGGCCATCTGCACAAGTACAACGGCATGCTCACCTCCATCGGTATCCGGGGATTCAGAACCGAGTCCCACGGAGATGACTTAAAGGGTTATGTTCTGCTGCTGGTGGACGGTCACCGCCTGGGAACAGGTAACGCCGCCAAAATTGATATCGCCCGCATCGAAA
Source organism: Desulfocicer niacini (assembly GCF_054657595.1). Taxonomy (NCBI): domain Bacteria; kingdom Pseudomonadati; phylum Thermodesulfobacteriota; class Desulfobacteria; order Desulfobacterales; family Desulfobacteraceae; genus Desulfocicer; species Desulfocicer niacini. Next base: position 1,778 of record NZ_BAAHYK010000081.1, on the reverse strand, counting down.
AAATCGAAATCATCAAGGGCCCCTCTTCGGCATTGTATGGATCTGCTGCCATGGGCGGTGTGGTCAACGTCATCACAAAAAAAAGCACAGGAGACATTAAAACCACCCTGACCCAGGAATTTGGCAGTTTTGACTGGTCTGAAACCAGCATTTACAGCGGGGGCGGTATCAATGAAAAATGGGGTTATGACGTATCTGGATCATATTCCGACGTGGATGACTATGATGACCCCGAATTCGGCACTGTTTACAATACATCGGAGATGCAGAAAAAAATCGGCGGCAACATCACCTTTGCCCCGGCAGACAACCACATGTTCCGTCTGGGATTTGACATGGCAGACCTCACCGGCACCTACCCTTCCTGGGACAATTACACCACCTACTCCAACTATGTAAAAGATGCTGTTTCAAAATTTGATAAAAGTCATAAATTCTTTGACCTGGAATATAACGGTGCCTATCTTGACGGCAAACTGAAATGGAAGGCCATGGGCTATTATTTATGGGACAAAAACCATTGGTACACTGGCTATCCTGATCCGGATCTGGCCCAATCTGAATACACCGATGATACCTGGGGAACGGATCAGCAGTTCACCTATGCCCTTACCCCGTGGAATACCCTTTTAATGGGCTTTACCCTGGAAACCCTGGAAAAAGAATCAAAAGCCGTTTCCAACGGTGCCCCTTCCCTGCCCTATACACCGGGCATGGAGTACGATACCCAGGCATTGTTCCTCCAGGACTCCATGGATGTCATGAACAATCGACTCAATGTGATTCTGGCAGCCCGGTATGACAATTTTGATTTGACCACCAAATCCCCGGAAACCGGTACCCTGCTCAGCATCAACGAAAGAAGCGAAAATTTTGACCATATTTCTCCCAAAGCCGGTGTTTCCATGAAGTTTATGGATGAGATGCTCAAAGTTCGCACCAATGTCGGAGTGGGATTCAAGGCACCGTCAGCAGATCAACTGTCTGCCATGTATGAAAAAAGTTCATCGGGATCTGTTTCCCGCTATCTGGGAAATCCGAATCTGGACCCGGAAACCAGCCTTACCTGGGATGTGGGATTTGATCTTTTCTTCCATGCTGCGGACCTGAGTGTCACCTGGTTTCACACCGATTACAAGGATAAAATCGTCACCACTTCCACGGAGTATGACAATAAAACCTGGAGCACCTGGGAAAACAGCGGAGAGGCTGAGTTCCAGGGATTTGATATCAATCTCAAATGTAATCTCAGCCAGTTATTCAACTGGGAGCCTTCAGTGAGCCTTTATTCCAACCTTACTGTTAACACTGATTTTGAGGATAAAGACACCCATGAGGACCTGCTCTACATTTCTGACTATGAAATCAAGTCAGGTATGAACATTAACCACAGAGGCTGGGGTATGGCCCTGTCCCATGTGCTGGTGGGGCCCCAGATGATCACCAATTATGATACCTATGTGGATGAAGAAAAGGGCTCCTTTAGTTTCTGGGATCTTAACCTGAAATATGACTTCATGGACAACTATGGTATTGAGGTCAATGTATTGAATCTGTTTGACCAGACCTATGAATGGGTCAGGGGATATATTATGCCGGAAAGAACCTTTAATGTGGCATTATCCTATACATTCTAATTTAACCTGACAGCGCAGGCGGCATCTCCTGCCGCCTGTACTGAAGGAATGCGTATAACGCCCAGGGGACAGATTTTTAAATCTGTCCCCGCCTCCACAGATTTACGGAGTGTATAACGGGCATGTCCTGCCAGACACAAG
>NZ_BAAHYK010000080.1:0-12441 GCF_054657595.1 Desulfocicer niacini | reverse complement strand
CTTTGACCGCATGGAAGAAGTCAGCAGAGGGCATAGTAGCCGGAGGAAACGAGCCGTGTTGAAATACTACACGGAGGACTCACCCCGGTGAAGGCCTGAACGGTGCCCGGACCGATGGGTACGGGTAAATGGTTAGTGGTGAGTAAGGAGAGTGTACTTGCCCGCATATAGCAGCGGTCGCTGAAATGCAGGCAGCGTCTTTCTTCCAAAAGCCCGGCGTATCGGAGGGATAACTCACATCCGATATGCTCACATCAGCCGAACCGCCTTGGTACGCGATCCGTATGCCGGGTGGTGTGGGAGGGCTCCTCAGTGATGCGGAGTCCTATCCCGATATGCTGAATGTTGTTTTTTAAAAATTCTTTTTGTACAACCTGAACTTGTGCAGTCAACATCTTATCATTGAACATAAAAATTGATGTTGCTTTACTCCGTGAAACCGTTCTCCGCCATTTTTTCAGCGTTAATAAACTGAGCCATGCCTGTTTTCATTTTTCTGAAACCGTTTTTAAGATAAAAGCCTTCTTTTCCGGGGGAGGCATACAGAATTATACTGCATTCAGGCAGTCGTGTCATAATGTTTTTTATAATTGTATTTCCAAGACCTTTTTTCTGAAAATCAGGATTAACAGCCACATCATAAATAGCTGCCTGATAAGCTCCGTCAGAAATGGCTCTTCCGAAGCCGATCATGTTATTGTCATGATATACAAAAACAGTGACATAACTGTTTTCAAAAGCCTTTTTATGCAGATCGGGATCATAATACCCCATTCCGACATTTTTCAGTGTATCTGATACAAGCTTCCAATCTACTCCAGAACAATCCGATTTAATTTCTATATCCATAACACTCCTCCACGTTTCACTGTTATTCCCAGTTGACTAATAAAATTCCGGTAATCATAGCCGCCATGCCGGCAAATCTGACAAGGTTAACAGACCTGACCGGTAAGTCAAATCAGCCAAAGTGACTGGCTGTTATCGCAATCAGAAGTTGAGCGGTCAGCGCATAAGACATCATGGGCCCCACACCCATTTTAGGTGTCAGGTAATAGAACATGGCGACACCGAAAGAGCTCAATGCACCACCCAAAAACCATAAATAGAAAGGTACTGATCGTATGGCTTCTGCCTGCGGGCACTGATGACACAAAAAATTATGCGCCTGTTCTCGGATGGATCATTTGCCTGGGTTCAACAGGTGCACCTGCTCGGAGAGAAGTCCTTTAATATCGAAAAAAAGGCCTGGCGTATCTCTCAAATCGCATATGGGGACCACCAGGCCTTTCAGCACAACGAACAAATTAATTATTCATGTTTTTCATACCCCATGGGCAGTTTTTTGAAACGACCGCCATGGATAATGGGATCTCCTTTGTATCCCAGGGCCTTAAAATTGATATAGTCGGTTTTATTGATCAACTCTTCCACATCCCGTCCCTGGGATTTCATAAAGGAAAAGTCTGTACCCTTATGGGCCACCTTTTTAAAATCAATGTCCCTGTTGTCCTGGTGGCAGCGATTACAGGTTTTATCCCCTTTAAGGCTGTCATGGCACTGAACACAGGATAAGGCCATTTCCTTGGGCATGACCTCATGGTCCAGGCGCCAATACATCCAGGTTTCCTTCCATTTGTATGACCCGCTGTAGTCAAGACCAGCTGCTTTCATACCGTCCTGGAACGCTTTGTCCCAGTCAAAGTGCTTCCAGTATGCGGTACTGTCTTCCTTGTTTCTCGGGAAAAGATGAGGGACAAGAACATAGTCATGATCCGCATCAATGGCCTGGATAGCCTTCATTATTTTGAAAGGAACGATTTTGGAGCCGGGATCATGGATGGACCCCACAGGCTCGGTGATTTTGATGACATCAGCATTGATATCAACTTTATCACCCATTAGCACCCTTTTCATATAGCCTGAATCCCAGGTGTAGGTCGGTACCACAGATTCGCTCCATAAAAACTCACCCTTTTTCTTGTTATAATCCGGCTTGCCGTATTTATCTTTTTTAGGCTTACGGTTTTTGTCTCCGGCCTTTGACCAGTCCCACCAGGTCTTGGTGGGTTTGCATTTTGCAAAAACCGGAGAATGGCAGACGTTGCAGTCAAGGGTTTTAGCATGGTTGTTTAAATGGTGATCTAAAACGCTACCGCAATAATGGGGGTCTTCCGAATGGCATTGCTGACAGCTTACCTCACCCTCAGCTACCGGTACGGATGAGCTTCTGCCCGCAATCTTGTGGTTTCTTGTTTCATGACATTCGGTACAGGTGAAATCATATCCACCCATGTGAATGTCGCAGTTTCTGCTGGGCTCAAGAAGCTGCCTGGACAGATCCGCATGCTTGATGGCATCTCCACCGCCACCATTAAAATGACAGGCACCGCAGGTGGCACGGCTTGAATGCCCCACATTTTCGGCAATTAATTTGAGATCAATATCTTTTGCCGGAATTCCAGCTGCCGGTCCTGGTTTTTTATAGGTACCGGTTGTATCATGGCAAACCAGACAATCCATTTTCGTTTTATCGGTGAAATCAAAACTATCATCTTTCCAACCATAGCCTGCATGACAACTTGTGCAACGCGCCTCATTACTTTTGGTTCCGATGCAATAGTTGTTTACGACCGTGGTGCCCTTGCCGTGCATGATGTCCTTTCTATGCCCGGTTGTATAGGGAGATGGACCCTTCCACAGCCAGTGGGCGGTGGTCAGCATATCCTCCGCCTGGGTATCATGACAGCGCAGACATTCGGCTGTTACCTGAAATGCATCTGGGTTATCCGGCAGTTTAACCAATTTACTATGATCGGGAACATTCTGCAAATGACACCCCTTGCAACTCACAGGTCCCTTGGCTTCATCTTTGTGACACGCTATACATTGCTGATGATAGGCTGCTTTAAGGCCGATCCGTTCGGGATGATCAGGGTTAAATGAATCCTGATGGCAGGCCGAGCACCGGGTTGTTTCCAATTCCGCTTTATCCTTTGGCCTGTAATGATGGCACTTGCTGCAACCCTTGGTTAAATTGGCATGTCGTTTATGGGAAAATCTAACAGGCCCGTAATGGTCTTCGCGGTTTTTAATAATGGGACTGTCCAGCAAAAAATAGGTGTCTTGAACATCATCCAGGGAAATGCCGGCATCCAGCAGATGCATCCGTCTATTGATCATGCCGTCATCTTTATATTCCTTGATAAAGGGGACGACCTCCTTCGCCCTGTCCTTTGCTTTTTCCTGATCCGGTGCTTTCCAGACATCTGCCATACACAGGGCCGTGGTCAGGATTGCCAGACCAGTGAAACAAATAATTTTCTTTATCACTGGGACACCTCCTTGGGTGCCTGTAAAACAGGCAGATAGGTCACAACAAATCTATAAATAAACATCAATGTTGCGATAAGGCCTAAAGTGACCAGAATTTCTCCGGGTGCAGGGAAATATCCATTCTCACTCAATGGCGGATTATATCCGACGATGAATACATTGATCCGGTTCAATACCACACCAAAGACGATCAAAGATGCGGCAATAAAAACCCCTCTTCTGGAGTTTCTGACCCCGTTAAAAAGCAGCATTACCCAAGGCACCATTACGCCGAAAAGCATTTCCACAATAAAGGAATTGGTTTGATAGGTTCCGTCCAGAAGGTAAATATAGGTTCCCCTGTAAACCATATCCCCCAGTTTGAGAAACATGTAAATTCCCAACAGAAAAATAGTGATTCGTGTCAAGGGAGCCAGAATGTCCATCTCGGGATCCAGTTTAAAGGAAGCGGTCACAAGGGTTGTTTCAAACACCACCATGGGATACCCCACGGCAAAGGCCGAGGTGAGAAACAAAAGGGGTAAAATCGGCGTATACCATAACGCATGCAGCTTGGTCGGCGCCACCAGCATGAGAGACCCCAGGCTGGATTGATGCATGCAGGAAAGAACAACCCCAAGGATGATAAATACCCACATGACTTTGCCGATGACAGCGTCACCTACTTTCAATATCAACTCCACCAGCCCGTTGAGTGAGGAGAGGATACCCGGAAGGTTGACCCTGTCCTTGAACTGTTCTGCCACAATGGGGAAAAATTCAAAGTAGAGCACATGGAGATACACCATCACACACATGGCCACTTCAAAAAGCACTGAATTGGTGTTCCAGTTGAATATGGGTTTCCAGATGGCCCAGGAGCGCCCGATATCCACCAAAAGTCCCAAGACAACAAAGGTGTAACCCAAAACAGCCGTTAAAAGTGCCGGCCGTGTGATGGGTTCATAATAATGTTTGCCAGCAATGTGGGCCAAAGCCGCCGTGGTGAACCCGCCGGCAGCAAGGGCGACACCTGTTGCCACATCCACGCCCACCCATAACCCCCATGGTCTGGCATTGGTGAGGTTTGCGACATAACCGATGCCCCCTGTAAATCTTGCAATGATGGCGACGGCGCCTGCAATCATAAACACCAGCATGACAAGAACACCGGGTGTCCAGAATTTTCTATTTAAAGGACTTGCTTTATGTTCCATCAGGCGCCCCCTTTATTTTTAGGTTCTTCCGCCCCTTTGTTTGACTTATACATGAACGCTCCCAGGGCGCTGAAGAGGGCTATGGGTGACCATAGATAACTGAACAGTGAGTGCTGTATGGTTTCGGCAAGTTTGGGTGCAGGTGTATCTGATAATACGGGCAAATTGACTTGTTCAAAGGGCACAGAGGAAATATAAAGCCAGGAGGTTCCCCCCACCTCTTTTTCTCCGTACACATGATCTATATACACCCCTGGATTTTCCTTGAGCCTTTTTTGGGCCACCGTTAAAAGAGACGATCGCTTGCCAAAGGTGATGGCTTCCGTGGGACAAATGGTGGCACAGCCCGGAACCCCGCCATCCTTGGAAATCCTGTCGTAGCAGAAGGTACATTTCATCACCCTGGGTGTGATGGGGTCGGTATATTCATAGGCCGGAATTTCAAATGGACATGCCACCATACAATATCGGCAGCCAATACATTTTTCCACGTCATATCTGACGGATCCGGTGTCATCCTTGTGCATTGCCCCGGTGATACAGGCGGATACACAGGCCGGATCCTGACAATGCATGCACTGAACCTTGGCATAGGTGGGAAGCGGTTTGTCAAAACTATCCAATTTTCCTGTAAAATATCGGTTTACCACTGTAAACGCTTTGTGGTCCGGCCTTCTTTTTTTGTCAAAAATGGTACATTGACAATTGACCCTTTCGGGTGGGGGTAATTCGTTCACCGCACTGCAGGCTTCTTCGCATTTACGGCATCCAACACACCGGGTCAGATCCACCAGACATCCGTAAGGATCCGGAGGTGCCTTTGACTCCCATGCATTGGCAGATGAGGGCAACGCTACGGCAGATGCCCCGGCTGCTCCCAAAAATTTAAAAAAACTTCGTCTACTAAGTTGCATTCTCCCTCCCATGTAAAAACATTTACAATATCAACCCGAATATCTACTGAAAACGGATGCTTTTCCTCATTTGGATTTACCCTTTAAAATTTCTTGGCCCTTTTTTTATGCCAAGACAGATGTAATCAACTCTCTTTTTTGTATAAATTATTTTATCATTGGAGCGGTTTACAATTGTTCTTAAATTATGTACCACATCACTGTCCGCAATAAACACCTCCAGAACAGCCCCTTGGTCCATGGATTTAAGGCAGCTTTTGCATTTGAGTAGATTAAGGGGTGAAATCACACCCCGAAGATCCAATATGTTTTTTGATGTCATACAAGCCCCAAGTGTTAAAAGATAAAATTTTAGAGGTTATACTGCAATAGGCGTGCCCCAGACATCACTTAAAAATGTATAATTTATAATTATCTGTTTTTATTGATCAATTTATTGGACATAAAGCCAAGACTTGACGGTTAACCCATTTGATAGTATTTAAATACATGTTTAAGTAATCATAATATTTAAACATGTGTTTGTATGATTAAACACTTTATAAAGGAGAGGGCCGATGACTGACCACGAGATGAACACTTTCTGGAAAAAAATAGTGGATACGATAAATGACGGCCTGATGTTTATCGGCCCCGAGGGGGCCATTTTAATGGTCAACAAGGCCTTTGAAAGACTCACCGGCTATACATCAAAACAAGCCATTGGCATGTCCTGCGATAAGCTGGGTTGTGATGCCTGTGAACAGATCATGCAGACCGGCAAGGCATCGGCATGGTGCAAATTGTTTGAAAAAGGCCAGGAGGATATGCAAAAATGCCGCTGTCTTTTAAAATGCAGGGACGGAAGTTTTTTGCCGGTCTTGAAAAATGCCTCCATACTATGGGACGAAAACCATGAAGTTCTTGGTGTTGTGGAAACATTAACCGATATTTCCGAGCTTACCAAGCTGGATGAAAAAGTCCATCTTCTTTCCAGACAATATGACAGGGAAAATGATTTTATGGGTATGGTGGGCAATTCACCAGAAATGCAGAATGTGTTTGATATGATTCGAAAAGCCTCGGAGAGCAACGCCCCTGTTATCATCCTTGGAGAAAGTGGTACGGGCAAGGAATTGGTGGCAAATGCCATCCATTTCTGTGGTGCCAGAAAAGACCAACCTTTTATTCAACTCAATTGTGCCGCTTTAAATGAATTTGTTCTTGAAAGCGAATTGTTCGGCCATGCCAAGGGGGCATTCACCGGTGCTCACAGCAATCGTATCGGACGATTTGAGGCGGCCAACCATGGAGATTTTTTTCTGGATGAAATCGGTGATATCCCCTTATCCATTCAGACCAAATTATTAAGGGTCCTTGAGTCCGGTCAGTTTGAGAGGGTGGGAGATATTTCATCAATCAAGGTTGACGTTCGAATCATCACGGCCACAAACAGAGACCTTGAAGAGTTGATAGAAAAAAATGAATTCCGACAGGATCTACTCTTCAGGATCAACGTCATCCCCATCCACCTGCCGCCCTTGAGAGAGCGTAAAGAAGATATCCCGCTTTTGATCAGTTCTTTTATTAAGCGCTTAAATATAAAAACCGGTAAAACAATTACCGGAGTGAGTCATGATGCCATGGAAGCCTTTATGGAATATCACTGGCCCGGCAATATAAGGGAACTTAAAAATGCCATGGAATATTCCTTTGTGACCACGGAAGGTCCGGTCATTCAGCCGTCCCATTTACCTAAGAAAATAAGTACACCCCAAGAAACAATCCCCCACCTTGTCAAGGCCGTGACTAAAGAGGGGGATCTCGATGAAAAATCCCGGTTGATCCAGGCGCTCCAACAAACAAATGGCAACCAGTCAAAGGCTGCAAAACTTCTTAATATCAACAGGGTAACCGTCTGGAACCGCATGAAAAAATACGGCATAGACCTTAAAAAGGTTTTGTCGGTGTAAGCAAAATTCTGCAACAGACACAAAAAATTATGTGCCTGCTTCCGCATGGATCATTTGCCTGAGTTCAGCAGGTGCGCCTGCTCGGAGAGAAGCGATTTAAATCGATCCAGTGTAACCGGGTATGCCTGCATGGGAACACCCGGTGACCGCAGAATGTTATTGTTGGAATTTAGTATTATGTTGATCAAATATAGTAATTGTAATACTTTTTTAAATTTTGTGACAAGACGATATAACGCCTTAACTTATTGAATTTATATAAGAAAAGTGGTATAAATCAAAAAATCTTAAGTTGCAAATTTGCCTTTTTAAAGAAATTCTTAATTATACCTCGCATACCCCGCCGCATTTTAAGTAAATTTGTGCGTTACAATATTTATATCTTAACATCATGTTACCGGTAAATCCTCTTCAAACTGTTACAATGTGATAATCTAATAATGTTGAGCAATATAAAATCAATGAACAGTTTCTATATCAAGCAGAACTAGACTGTAGTCAGTTAACCTCTTAATATATTTCTCTTTTAACCTTCTTTCCAAGTCGGGAATATTACTCAAGTACACAAAAATACAGTGGTGTTCATCACCAGTTTCTTTGTTATAGCAACTATACCCTGAACTTTTTAGGTCATCCAATAGCAATTGTATATTTCCCACAGTCCCTTTTAAAATAAATTTGATCTGAGTAGCATTTGTGGATTGGATTATACTTTTTTTGTAGCTTTTAACTTCTTCAATTGTTTCAAGATTAACGGAACTGTTCAAAAAATCATTAGAATATTGTAAAAACTGAAATGGTTTATAAAAATGAATATTTCTAGAGGTAGCTTGTCGAAACTCCTTTAAAAGTTCTGGTCGAGGAGAAATTGTTTTACCCTTATGCGTTAACCACCAATCTTTTTTATTATCATCAAGCACAAAAATGATATCAACGTCAGAACTTTTGGATTTCTCTAATATCTGTTTCCAAATTATGAAGTCTCCGTATTTTTGTTGGTCGGGTTTATGGGCATCGCAATATCCAGGTGGTATCTTCTTTTTGTACCGTTTCTCCCCTTCTTCATATATTTTAGATAGTTCTGAAACCTCGTAATATGAACCAACTTTACCATTGAATATTTCATTGATGGTTTCAAGTAATTTGTCATGAAGCAAACTTTGCCGATACTCTTCAGATTTGGACTCTATTTCAGTGGTAAATTCAGACTTTAACGATATAAACTTGTCAGTCAAATCACTGGTGAAAAATGGGTTTCTATTCTTGTTTTCAATTTCAGAAGATAATTCATTGAGCTTTTTCTCGAAAGTTGAATAACTATCAATTTGGTCTGTTATAGCAACTAAGCGATTCTCATTAAATTCAAAACCAACTTGATACGGAATCCATATTCTATCACTTAGGTCCGAGATTATTTGAACAAATTTATTAGATGTTTCTCTTGAATATCGATAGAGGTTAAGCAAAACATTAGTATCAAACACAAAGATAGCCTGATTCCATAATGTAGAAATGTCATCCAGTCCTAATGGGTTATACTCGAAAAAATTTTTCTTCATCGGTTCAGTTGTTGTATTTTTTCCAGAAAATGTTGATATTATCAGCAAACAACTCTTTAGTTTCAATCTTATTCATAGATGTAAATAGATTTTTTAATTCTTGTCTAATTTGCAATTTGTGATCTTTTATAGAACTCAACTTAAGTTTGGACATAAAAAGCCACAGTGCGTAAAAACTTTGTTGAGTTCTACGACCTGACGAAGAAACATTAAATATCGATTCTAAATTTTTTGATAATCTCTCATAATCTAATGGCTCATTGTCTTCAACAGCAGCTTTTACCTTTAGTATAAAGTCTGTGTTAAATTCCCCACAAGCCTTCAAAATACCTTCTTTGCATTGAGGATCTTCTAAAATAGTTGTAATTTCAGTTTTAGAGCGAATCCTAAAATTAATTTTATCTCCGATTTTATAATATTCTAATGGAGGATGGTGGCCAACCTTCTCGTTTGAATCGAAATATTGTAAGTATATCAATGACATGTAAATGTTTTCATTTTCCATCCTTTTGTTATTCTTTCTAAAGTAAAACCATTCGGCATTGTCTTTTAGAATGGATTTAACCCTTTCAATAATATCTTTGTTTATATAAGAATTCCACATCTCAAAGGTATTTGGCTTTATTGGGTAGGGTTTGCTATTTAGCCTTAGAAACAAATCAATAGGCTCAAAATCCGTATTATACCTATGGTTTATTTCTATAATCCATAAATCAAAGTTATTTATTTTCTTTACCAGTTCAGGTTGTAATTTATCTACATTTTGCCCATGTAAATTTTCAAGTATTCCATTTTTAAGACTCAAAGAATATCCATTTTTATTTGATTTTTGTTTTCCATTATTTTCATCAAGATATTCTTTTTTTAAAAAGCCTAATATTGATAGCAACCTTTGTTGTCCATCTAACACTTCTGACACACCATCTTTTCTCTTATAAACAAAAATAGGAGGCAATTTTATCCCCAACAAAATGCTTTCAATTATTGCGGATGATTTATTTCTGTTTTTCACCTCTGTTCGTTGATAAGGAGGACGTATCAAAAATCGTTGCCTTTCCATTTGTCGGCAAATATCAACAATAGTAATAGAAGATGGCTCTGGCTTATTAATCCTCAAGTCATCGAAACTAGTTTCCTTTGATTCAGTGGAAGCTGTTTCTTTCTTTTCCTTATTTTCTTTTTTAAATGTTGTGGTGGTAATCAGATAATCACTGAATGACACATCACACTTTTTAGAAAAATATCCAGCAGTAACAGAATATCTGGTTTGCAATTCTTTTGAAAATGAACTTCTATCCATTTCAAACACACTTTTTTGTTCATCAAAATAAGCAGCGAGATTATTAATGAAATTACTATCAATATTTTTCAATAAATAATCGTTTTCTTCAAGAATTGACAATGCCCAGAAAATACATTCTGCAACTAAACGGTTAAAAAAGAAATCGTTATCTGAAAAAACTTTTTTTACTCGTGTTAATATATTTATTTTACTAATAATGCCGGAAAAAATATCATCATAATCACCCTCATCAACTTTCGATGAAAGAATTTCATAGTACTTAGATATTACGATATCTTTTTTGACGGAATAATATTTAATTGGAATTTTGTGTTGAACGAGTAATTGTCGAATTTTTTTTAGCAATACTTCAATACTACTTTTTTCAAAGTAAAACAGATCTTTTATTTCTCCCAAAAGGACTCTATCCTTCTTTAACTTTTCTTGGATGAATGTATTTAAATCATCATCAAAATATTTTGCCTTATCAATTTCAGTTGCTTTTAATGGCGTAATCCCTGAATTATAGCGTTTAAATATCTCTTTCTTAACTATGTCCTCCATTTCTTCCATCTTCTGGTCAGATGAAGATTTTGTATGAAAGCTGAATTCAATAATTCTTAATTTTGTATCCCAAAAGTCATCTCGCAACTCACCAATATCTTTAAAATATTTCTTTGTAATTCCAATTTTGTCCAATTTATGAAGACCTGAAGGCTTCAACTTGAAACCATTATTTAAAAATCTAAGTATAGTTTCGTATCTTTGCCTTCCATCAATTACTTCAATTTTGTCGCCATTTCTGAAATAAATAATTGGTGGAATTTCCGTTCCCAACAATATACTTTCTATAAAATATGTCGCTTTATCATCATCCCAAACATAATTTCGTTGGTAATCTGGAGCATACTTTGTATTTTTTAAAGTATCTTCATTGTTAAATAGCGTTTCGATTGAGACAACTTTTGGCTCAATTTTGACTAAATTTTCAAATATTTCGTTGGTCTTCATAAGATTCCATCACCTTTGTCGTGACTATGTAACTAAAGTTTAGCAAATGTGATAATGCCGAGTTGAGGAGCGACCCACGTGGGTTGACTGCTCCAACTCGTTGTTAAGTGCGCTGCGGCGTGCGTCAAACCCATTTTCAACTCGGCATTAAGTGCGCCGCAGGCGCACTTAACGCCGAGGTAACCTGCCGCGCCAATAGCCTTCGCGGAAAACGACTCCCGTTCACGCGGTCAGGTTGACCGAAATGTTAGCCGATTCTTTTTAAGACTTGATTACTATGAGAAGGCATACTCTTTTAATAATTACGGAGTTGAATTTTCAAACACATTCTCATCAAAATCCTCAATTATTACAAATTTAAAGCTTTTTTCAGATTTAAGAATATATCATGCAAAGATGAACTGCTCAACAAGTATGAATGTTCGCCCAAAACATTGCCAATCGCATATTTTAATTCTTCAATCATTGAGTCAAACCATAATTTTCCTTGATGAGTATTTACCCACCACAAGACGCTGCAATTAATAGCTATTGTTATCCAATATTTGATTTTAAATGAAATCTTTTTTGATTTATGTCTCAGATAACTTTGGGCAATAGCCGCACCTGGCCACCCTCCAGTTAAAGCCACTAAATGCAATGTGCTTTCCGCTGTCCGCCATTTGTCAAATTTCGCAGCTTTTTTATCTTTAGCATACATTAAAAAGGCAACAAGACTCATAAAACTATATAAATAAATCACTTCGATAGCCATGAATTTGGAGCGATGAAGGAAATAGAGAATGCATGTAAAACTCAATGTAAAAAAAGTTGCAAACGTCTTTTCTTTTATCAAGGTATTATTCTTCTTATGTCCTTCAACTGGGTAAACATTGACAGCACACTTACGCCCTTTATTATCTTTCGATACTGAATACTGAACATTTAAACCGTTAGTTGGTCTTTTATGCTTTTTGCTATATTCATTGATATGGATAAATATTGAGTTTCCACATGTTTTTGATGTTATGAAACCAAAACCTTTTTCATCGTTCCAATTTGAAATGATACCAACTTGACTGTTCATTTTTATACTTGCTCAATATAAATACTTAGTTATTTGTTATCTTTGAATATACGGTACATTTGACTTACAAACGGCTAATGCCGAGTTGAGGAGCGACCCACGTGGGTTGACTGCTCCAACTCGTT
>NZ_BAAHYK010000079.1:0-12510 GCF_054657595.1 Desulfocicer niacini | reverse complement strand
GTTCTGCCCGTTGTTTGTATCTCATCACCGTCGGCAACAGCCGGTGATGCCTGGACCTTGGTATCCCGGTAGGTCCTACCCGGGAATTTTTGCAAAAGAAAATCAATGCATGCAAAGCAGATCTCCCCGGACTCTTTTCAGTACCCCCTTGAGGGGTGAAAGAACGTGAACTGTCACTACACAACCGCAGCATTTACCCTGTCTCCTGAATCCTGGGCTTTGATATGTTGTGCTGGCTTACCCGGAGACCAGGCCTTATATACTGTTTCTGTTCGTCGGCTCATGGTTTTGCACTCCAACTTCCTTCAGACGGTCCCTCACGGTTCCGCCCTTGTTTTCGGCTAATACTTGTGTTAACAGGATTCACGTATAGGGGACTTGCACCCCATACGTTCACGCCCATGCCGGGCGTACACATCTTTTTCCAGCGGACTCGGTACCCTCGCCGCTGAAAAATGCGTTATGAACTAAAAAGGTGAGAATAATGAAGATTTCAAGAGTAACAATTTTAACGCTTGGCGTAGGCGATTTAGGCAAAGCTACAGACTTTTACAAAGCTGTACTTGGTACACCTCCCAATATATCGGATGGGATTACTTTTATTGAGCTGCCCGGCACCTGGGTTGCCCTCTACCCTTTTGAAAAACTCGCAGAAGATATCTCGTCCGATGTTCCTGTAAGTCGCAGCGGGTTTAACGGAATCACACTTGCTCACAACGCTCGTAGCAAGGATGAGGTTGTTGAAATTATAAGACGTGCGGAGACGGCTGGTGCCAGGATTATTAAAGAACCTCAAGATACTTTCTGGGGCGGCTTCAGTGGATACTTCTCTGATCTTGATGGTTATTACTGGGAAGTAGCTTGGGGGCCAATGTTTGAGTTTACAGACAGTGGTGAAATGAAATTCAAAGAAGACTCATAACAAGGCAAATTCAGCCGGGAAAGGGCCTTGGCCAGGTCCTGGGTATCCACGGTAGGCATGCCCCTGACAGGGCCGAGCAATTTTTCCCCCCGAATTTCCCGGATCATCTCCTCAGCATCGGCGGCGGTCTGGGCCATGAATTCGTTTTCCGCCTCCTGGATGTCCGGCCGCCGCCTGATGACGTCGGCGGGCAGGCCCACGGCAACGGTGGGGAAAAGTTCCGGCAGGGAGACAACGTCGCTGAGAAGCGCGTGAAGCTGGCCCGGCCGCTTCTCCGTGAGCACGGCCACCCGGTTCATGGCCGCCGACAGGCTGCTCTCAAGAGTGGGAATTCTGGACTTTGCGCTCTCCAGGCTGTAGAAGGCCTGGCGCACGGGCAGTTCATCTGTCAGCCCGGCCTGGTATCGCCACAGGGTGATCTGCCGGGATTCGGTCTGGGAGGTGATGCTTTCCCGGACCACTGCCAGGCGTGCCTGATAGGTTCTCACCTCAATATAGCTTTGGGCCAGGTCCGCCCCAAGGGAGATGAGGACATCCCGCAATGCCTCCTGCTGGACGGCAAGGTCGGCGTTGGCCGCGTGTCCTTCCCCTCGATTTCCCGCAGTGCCCGGTATTGGGTAACACGTGCCAGGGCCAGGCGGAGATCCAGGTTGGCCAGAATGGCCTGCTCAATGAGATCGGATAAAATCGAATCGTTGAAAATCTGCCACCATTGGGCCAGGTGCTCAGGATTGGCCTGTTCCAGGGTCAGCCTCTGAATCATGGAAGAGCGCCACGGTTCCTGGGGCACAAGACCGGGACTTTCATAGTCCGGTCCCACTGCGGTGCACCCGGTGCCGCCAGAAGGCATAACATCCAAAATCCCCTGAAAAAAGGGAACAGATAGTGACTTAAGCTGGCCATAGAGATCCTCTTGGGTTTACCTAAGATCTGTCTGATGGTCCTGTCTGAGGTCGGGCATCAACTTTTCGGGAGATGTTTCCAGGACCGAATGGGCCAGAGGTTAATGGGGGATACAATCGGTGTCAATGTTTTTTTTATGAATGACAACTATTTTTTTACTGGATCTCTTTTTTGTTGACAAACCTTTTTCCTTTTAACTATACCAACAGAGTTCAGGTGCTCATGGAGCTGAAAAGGGAATCCCGTGGAAATCGGGGACGGACCCGCCGCTGTGATCGGAGATGAACGCTGCAGAATACCACTGGCTGGAAGGCTGGGAAGGTGCGGCAATCAGATTGAACCGAAAGTCAGAAGACCTGCCAGGACAAAAAAGAGGTATTGCCGCGTGGTTGGCACAGCCTTGTTCCGGTTTTTTTGAAAAGGGAGATCCGGGACTGAGTACCTTCGGTCCCGTTTTATTTTATGAATTAATCGGCCATGAAGGTCGCATCCCTTTCCAAACTAACGCGGGTAAGCCGCAACCCAGGCGCCGTCCATCGACTTTTTGTTTTTTTTGACCAAGAATTCCGATGTAAGGGGCTAAAAGGGTCAGGAATATCAAACAAATCAGCCACGTAGGCAGAGAGGACCTCTGTTTTCGTGGCTTTTTTTTTGAGAGGGAGGAGAGACTTTCAAACTGAAAAAACAATGAGTTATAGCTCATAATTAAAATATTTTTCGATCATTTGACAGCCAAAATCAGGTGATCAAAAAAAGGCAGCCGCATCCCGGCCAGGACGTTTCGGCTGCCTTGGGGTTTGCAATCCCGACAAGCGGGGCTGCTTTTTTATTTTTACGTCAAAGCGCCTCCACTGTCAATGCAAATGATGGATTGTTCAGCCGTTAACATGTCATGCAAAAGTTGAAAGGAGGTAAAAAGAATGAAACGAATTTACGCGTTGGTGACAGCACTGGGATTCCTCGTGATGAGCACCCTTGTCTCACCTGTCCACGCGCAAGAGGAGAAAACCGATTTCCAACCGGTCACCTCCTCGGAAATTGAAGAAGGAAAGGTTCATAAGCTGAAAGATATGGTGGTTACGGAAGAAAGCGGAGCAGAGGGGATTAAAGTCAATCCCGATAAAACCACCATTGATTTTGATGAGTTCTCCATCGTTGGCGACAAAAACAATATCCAGGATCTGCTCAAGACCCAGGCTATTTTCGATTTTCGGGGGAGTACAGACCTGGTGCCCGACAGCGATACCATGAACATGCGCGGCTTTTCCAGCGGACGCTTTGTAATGGCCGTAGACGGCCTCACCGTTCAGAAAACCGGCGGCCGCAAAGGCACACATATTGTAGATTACAGTCTGCTTTCCGCCCTGCCCATTGAAAAAATCGAAATCATCGCCGGCCCCCATTCCGCCCTTTACGACAGCAAGAGCATTGGTGGTGCGGTCAATATCATCACCCAAGCGCCCCACCGCCGTGAAACGCTGGCACCGGATGCCACTCTAAGCAGCAGTTTCAGTTCCTACAACACCCAGAATCACAAGTTAAGCCTGGATGGAGCCGTGGACATGGTGACCTATGCCGTCAGCGCCCAGAAGCAAAGCACCGACGGTTATCTGCGCCACAACGAAACCGATATCGAAAACTATTCGGGCAGCCTGGGACTGATTCTGCCCTTTGATGGGTATGTCAACGTAAGTGCTTCAAATTCCAACATTGATCGGGAGGTTGCCGTGAACAATACGGGGGATGATCACGATTCCAGCTATCCCGAGGTAACGGATTCTTCATGGGCCCCCTATCAGGACCCCACCTGGGATAAAGAAGCGTGGTCCTACAAGGTGAATTATTTCCAGAATCTGCCCATCGGACGTCTGAGCGCAGGCGCCTACAAAAGCATGGAAAACCGCCATCGGGACTATGAGGTCTGGATCGATGATGACGACCATTCCCTTGGAACGGAACGGACCTATTGGAAGACGAAGTGGCAGCAGGAGGGCGGCAGAATACAGGATATCTACCAGTGGTCGGAAAATCATGAGACCACGGTGGGATTTGAACTGGCAAAGCTGTACGATGGCGATGATCTGGATGAACGGGTCAGGAAAAATGGCACCTACATCCAACATCAGTGGGACATTACCTCTTTTCTGGATGTCAAGTTCGGTTTGCGGAATGAGGATGTCCACATCTGGGTCAGCAACAGTGGTATTCCCAACCGCGGAGACTGGATCAAACGGACTTGGAACGAATGGGTGCCCAAGTCCTATACCACCCTGAAAATGGACCAGATGGCCGACTGGCTGCGGGACACCTCGCTTTCCCTGGGTATTTCCAAAATCTGGCATGCACCGGATTCCCATGGTGAGTACAACCCGCAGGGCAAGCCGGCTGGCGCCTGGCTGGATCCTGAACATGGCATGGGCTACGATCTGGTGCTTAACCGACGTCTGTGCAGGGATATTTCCATGACGCTGGACTACTCTTTCTATCAGATCAAGGACTACATTATCACGAATAGAAGTTACGCCAAATATTCCGGTTCCGGTGCCGGCGACCTGCGTTACAGCGATTATAAAATCAACCTCGATGAAGTGTATCGCCATGGGATTGAACTAAACCTCGGGGGGCATCTGTTTGACGATCTATCGTTTTATCTGAGCTATGCCTGGCAGAAATTCGACAACCAGGGGAACGAACCGGCCGGTGAGACGGAGCTGGATGATGAAGCCGAACATCGGGTGACCGCCGGACTCAGTTACCAGCTTTGCGATAAAACCGCTTTGAAACTGGACTATTCCTATCAGGGCACGGAAACACAGGAGCAGTCTGAAGAGATCGGTGAAGACGAAAACGGAGATCCGATTTATACCTATAGAGAAGTGGACAATCCAGGCTACAGCGTTTTCAACTTTGCCGTGGAACAGATCTTGTTCAAAAACAAGTACCACATAAAGAATGCACAGTTGCAGCTTTACATCAAGAACCTTCTAGACGAGGAATACTACGACTCCCGGGGCTATCTGGCAACGGACCGGACCTTTGGCGTCAACTTGAGTTTCCGGCTATAGTATGGGTTTTCAAAAATGAAATCTGGAGAAAATTAAATGCATGATAACAAATTAAGGAAAAAAATTTGGATCGGCGGACTGGCATTGGTGCTGGCATCCCTGATGACCCTGGGCTTCACGATATCCAAGGGGGTGGCCCAAGCCCAACAGGCAAAGACGTCGGGAAGCTATAAGGTGGTGGGCATCGGGCCCGGGGATGGCGATCTTCTGACTGTAAGAGCGGCAGAGGCCATCCGCGGTGCGGATCTGGTGTTCTGCAACCCGAAAACCAGACAGAAACTTACCCCATACGTCGATTTTTCCGGGAAAAAAGTGGTGGAAGGTTATGGGGTTTTGTTCCGCTATTACGGCAGGGATTGCAAACAGGTCAACCCGGAGAAAAAGAAAAACAAGGGCCGGATGAACTGCGAAGAGTATCATCGCAGGCAGGCTGAGTTTGCCGTCATGGTAAGGGAGGCGGTAAAAGCAGGCAGTCATGTGGTTCTGCTCAGCGGCGGCGACCCCACCATTTACGGGCCCGATATGTGGACCGTAAAGGAACTCAAGGATCTGAATCCGACGGTCATTCCAGGTCTCAGCGCCTTTAACGCGGCCAATGCGGCCCTTCAGGTCGGCCTGGGTGAAGTGATGCTCACGGCTCCCTTCGAAAAAGAGGGAAGCCGGGACAGCATCGAGCAATTGGCCGTACATGACAGGGCCACCATGGTCATTTTCATGCCCAGAGACATGAAAGCGCTGTTTGCCCGTCTTTCAACATCCTACCCTGCAACCACACCGGCAGCCATTGTCAGCAGTGCCGGCATGGTGGGTCAGGAAAGGGTCACCATGGGTACGGTGGGCAGCTTTGCCGCCGATACTTCCGGCATTGATGAACGGCGATCCATCGTATACGTGGGCAAAGCCCTGGGCCGGGCCACATTCAAGCCGGTTCCGCCCTCCAACCAGACCGGAAAGGGAAAATTCTATCTGGTCGGCGTTGGCCCGGGTGATGCCGACCTGATCACCCTGCGGGGACTTAAAGTAATCAAATCGGCAGATCTGATCTTTGCCCACCAGCGGCTCAGGGATAAATTTAAGGATGCCCTCTCCGGCAAAAAAGTGATCACCGGTTATCATCGCCTTTTCCCCTTTTACGGGCAACCCTGCCCCAAGACTCCGCCAGACGCGCAAAAACAAAAACGGGAACGTATGAGCTGTGAGGAGTATCATAAAAAACAGGAAACGTTCGCCGCCATGGTGCGTGAGGCAGTGGCCCAGGGCAAGACCGTTGCCATGCTGGACAGCGGAGATCCGTTGGTCTACGGCCCCTGTGCCTGGTCCCTGACCGAGCTACGCGACCTCAATACCGAAGTGGTGCCGGGACTGAGCTGTTTCAACGCCGCCAATGCGGCCCTCAAGGCCGGTGTCACCGAAGGAGAAAACGCTCATTCCGTGCTCCTGGCATCAGGATGGTCGGTTAAGGAGATGGCTGTCCATCAGAGCACCATGGTGCTCTTTACCATGCGCACGGAGTTCAAGAAGTTCATCAACGGTCTGTCGGCCCACTATGCGGCGGATACCCCCGTGGCCATCGTATTCAGTGCCGGCTATGCGGAAAAGGAAAAGGTCATGCACGGAACCCTGGGAACGATTCTGGAACAGACAGGAACCGACAGAATGCCCTTTGAATATCTGCTTTATGTGGGTGATTTCTTGTCTGATGGAGGGCGCGTTGCCCATTAAATTCCCAATTAACTGCTTGAACATCCGGTCTACATCGGTGATTTCAAGAAATAGGAATTTGATAAAATGTCCAATGAATTAAAACGGGAACTGGGCCTATTTTCGGCAACGGCCCTGGTCATTGCCAATATGGTCGGTTCCGGTATTTTCACGACCTCCGGGTTTATCATGGCCGAGCTGAAAAATCCGCACACCCTTGTTCTGTGCTGGATTTTCGGCGGGTTGTTCGCCCTGTGCGGTGCCCTGTGCTACGGAGAGCTGGGCGCACGCTTTCCCAAGGCCGGCGGGGAGTACGTTTTTTTAAAGGAGACCCTGGGCCGGCCGGTGGGGTTTCTCTCCGGCTGGATCTCCCTGATCGTGGGATTTTCCGCACCCATTGCGGCGGCATCCATGGCCTTTGCCACCTACCTTTTCCAGGCCTTTTCAATCCCTGCGGGTAGTGGAGGGATGGTTTTCCAGGTAGCCGACATCCCGCTGGTGACCTTGTCACCCCAGACGCTGACGGCCATGGGAGTCATCCTGCTCTTTTCCCTGATCCACTATCACAGCCTCCAGGCCGGCAGCCGGGTACAAAACGGATTAACCCTGTTTAAAATTGCTCTGGTGATCGTGTTTATCTGTGCCGGTCTGGCATTGGGCAACGGCTCCATGGACCATTTTACAGCCCCGGCATCCCCTGCCTGGTCCCCGGAAAAGTTTGCCGTGTCCCTGATTTTTGTCTCTTTTTCCTACAGCGGCTGGAACGCTGCCGCATATCTGGGGTCTGAGATCGTCAATCCCCGGAGGAATATTCCCATTGCTTTGCTGGCCGGTACCATAGTCGTGGTGATCTTGTACGTCCTGCTGAATCTTGTCTACCTGTATGCCCTGCCTTCCCAAGCCATGGAGGGTGTACTGGAAATCGGTGCCAAGTCAGCCTCTTCCCTGTTCGGCACGGGTGTCAGCCGACTGTTCAGCGGCGCCGTGGCCCTGGGGCTGTTATCCGTACTGAGCGCCATGATTCTGACCGGGCCGAGAATTTATTATGCCATGTCCAGGGACGGACTCTTCTTCCAGATGTTCGGCCGTCTGGACCCGCATCGCAGCACACCGGCCAAATCCATTTTCCTGCAAGGGGCCATTGCCGTCATGATGGTGGTCTCAGCCTCATTTGACAGCCTTTTGCTCTATATCGGATTTACCCTTTCACTCTTTGCCATGCTGGCGGTCATTGGATTGATGCGCATCCGGCAGTGCACCCCCTTGTCCGGCGGCACATACCGAACCTTTGGATACCCGCTGACACCGCTGCTCTTTATTTTCGGAAATCTATGGATCATTTTTTACTCCATCAAAAGCCGCCCGGTCACGGCCCTGTTCGGACTTGGCACCATCGGATTGGGAGTTTTGGCATACCTCTATTTCAACCTCCGGAACCGTCGGGAAACCGATTCCCTTTCAATGAGGGGCCGGAAAGATCTTGAAACCCTGCAACAACAGGGCAGATCCAACGGATGATTTTACATCTGATAAGGAAAATTTCATGAAATCCCTTCTCATTTTCATGGTAAAAAGATGCTGAATTTTTTTGTGGCCGGCTGCTTTTTTCTTTCCGGAGCCGCCGGCCTGGTCTATGAAGTGATCTGGGTACGGCTCATCGACAAGATCATTGGCGGAGCGCCGTTTGCCGTGGCCACGGTGCTTTCCGTGTTCATGGCCGGGCTGGCCCTGGGCAGCTATCTGTCCGGCCGGATCGTGGACCGGTTTACCCGGCGGGCCACCCTGCTGACCCTGTACGGTGTCATGGAAATCGGCATCGGCTCGTGCGCCATGCTCGTACCGCTCCTGATCCGGGCCATCCAGCCGCTCTACCACTTCCTTTATGACCCGCTTCTGAATCATGCCTGGGCATATCCCCTTGTCTCCCTTGTCAGCTCCGTTTTTATTTTGATCGTGCCCACGGCCCTCATGGGAGCGACCCTTCCGGTGCTGTGCCGGTTTTACGTCATGCGCCTGGATCACATCGGCAGTCGCACCGGATGGCTTTACGGCCTGAACACCATCGGGGCGGCACTGGGCGTTATTTTGTGCGGGTTTGTGTTGATTAAAAGCCTGGGCGTTTCCATGACCCTGACCCTGTTTGCCTCCATCAACGGATTGATTGGTCTGTCCTGCATTCTGCTTTCACGTTTCCTGCCCGCCGATGGGGTATCGTCGGCGAATCTTCCGCATGAAGAACCGGCCCAGGCCGTGACACCGGGATGCAACAATATCCATGATGGATTGGTCCGCTGGGGTGTGCTGATCTTTGCCGCCTCCGGATTCTGTTCCATGGCTTACGAGGTTCTGTGGACACGTTTGCTGGGGCTCATTGCCGGGCCCACCACCTATTGTTTCAGCCTTGTGGTGGCCACCTTTATCATCGGCCTGGCCCTGGGCAGTATCCTGTTCGGCCGCCTGGCCGACAAAACCCACAACGTACTGGCCTTACTGGCCGGCACTCAGATGGCGGCAGCCATGTTGGCACTTGTCGTCAGTCAACTCCTGGGCAACGGGCAGTTTTTTTTCGCCAAATTGATTCATACCTACCAAGACCGATTTTCCCATCTTCTTTTCATGCAGTCCCTGGTGCTATTCGGTCTGCTGCTGGCCCCGACCCTGTTGCTGGGGGCGGCCTTCCCGCTGGTCAACCGCCTTTACATTCAATCCATCGGCAGCATGGGACGTCGGATGGGAACGGCCTATGCCCTGAATACCGTGGGAGCCCTGACCGGTTCCTTTGTGGCCGGTTTTGTACTGGTGCCATGGGTGGGCAAAATGAACGGATTACGCATGGTCATTTTATTGCAGTTTTGTCTGTCAGGTCTAATGCTATTATACTTGAACGTCAAAAGGCAAAGGCGTATCCCCCATCGCCTGGCCATTGCGGGGCTGATCGCTATGGGATGCCTGCTGATCAGCTTTTTTCCCAACTGGCGCACCGACCTGCTTTCACGGGGATGGTATCGGGACTTTGATGCGCTTCAGTCAGAGCTGAACTGCACGGGGTGGACAGAGGCTTTGATGAAAGGGGCCCAGCGGATTGCCCATCACCGTCAGGGGCTGGATGTCGTTTTCCAGGGGGAGAGCACCAGCGGATTTACCACCGTCGAAAGGGAAACCACCAGCATGGGAACCGTGGAATACGCCATGTTCAACAGCGGCAAGGCCGATGCCTCTTCCCATGGGGACTGTTCCACGCAAACGCTTTCCGCGCATATTCCCATGCTTTTCCATCCAAGTGCCAAAAAGGTCATGCTGCTGGGGCTTGCCAGCGGCATGACCGCCGGAGAGATCCTGCTCTACCCTGTGGAAAGGCTGGATGTGCTGGAGATCAACCAGGCGGTGGTCACCGCCTGCCGGAACTATTTTTCTCCCTGGAACAATAACTGCCTGGAGGATCCCCGCACCCACCTGATGATCCAGGACGGGCGTAATCATCTGGCCCTGACCCGCCACTCCTACGATGTGATTATCTCCGAACCTTCCAATCCCTGGATGGCCGGACTGGCCAATTTATACACCCTGGAATTTTTTCAACTGGCCAGGAAGCGTCTGACGCCCAAAGGATTTTTCGGCCAGTGGATCCAGGCCTATGAAATGGATAAAGCGACATTTTCCCTGCTGGGGCGAACCTTTACCGCTGTTTTTCAAAACAGTACCTTGATCAAGGTGGGTCCCGTGGATTACCTCATGTTGGGCTTCAATGATGCGCATGGGAAATTGGACTGGAAGGTGGCAAAGCAGAATGCGGTCTATGCAAAAAAGTCCACCCTGGTCAGTTTTCCAGGAATCGATTTTCTTGTCCATTTGATCGTATCCGAGGATTTGAGACCCATGTTCGGCAACGGCCCGTTGCATACGGATAACCTGCCCTATCTTGAATTCTCAGCCCCCAGAACCCTGTATCAGGAAAATGGGGATAATATCCAACGCATGATCGGCGGAAACCGTTGGCTATCGGCGGAGACAGAGCACCTTTTAAACAGCCACAACGATAACGCCACCCTGATGGATCTGGTGGCGTTTGCCGCCTCAGCCAATGTGCCCATGTTCAAGGGTGTCCTGCCCTGGCCCCAGCTTGAAAAGAGAGAGCAGCTGCGCTACCGGAAAATCGTGGATAGCTATTGCCGGCGGGTTCCGGTTCCCGCCTATGACATCTTTGATTGCACGGATCTCAAGACCGCCTGTGCCGGGATTCAAGCAGATGCCATTCAAAAAAAGATCACAGCCGATGATTATGACACGGCCATAGATCATTATAACCTGGCCCTGGCCCATATCGCCGGCGGAAAGAAAAAGCTGGCAGTGGACAGTCTGCGCACGGCGATCCGGCTCGATGCGAACAATGAAGCGGCCCTGACCGCCCTGGGCCTGATCATGGCCGAATCCGGCTCCCTGGATAAAGCA
The DNA here is from genome assembly GCF_054657595.1 of Desulfocicer niacini. Lineage (NCBI taxonomy): Bacteria > Pseudomonadati > Thermodesulfobacteriota > Desulfobacteria > Desulfobacterales > Desulfobacteraceae > Desulfocicer > Desulfocicer niacini. The sequence goes on along the minus strand of NZ_BAAHYK010000079.1, from coordinate 1,470 downwards.
GCGCAGCTTTTAAGCAATGCCATCGGATTGGCACCACGCAAGGCAGCCCCTTACAAGTATTTGGGCATGGTGGAGCTGAGACGCAGAGCACCTGACCAGGCCATTCTTAATCTTTCCACCGCACTTCGTCTTTCCCCTGACGATGAAGTGATCCTCAGCGAGTTGGGGACGGCCTATTACCTGCAGGGGGATATGGACAAGGCGGTTGTCTACCTAAACAAGGCCCTTGCCAGCAATCCCCGTGATGATCAAAGCCGGTATTACCTGGACCTGGCCATGGAAAAACGAAAAAAGCAATCTGAAATTCGACAGTAGAGTAGGATTTCACCGATTTGTTGGTATAATAAAGCCAGAGCCGATTCTCTAGACGTTCCTGATATACCTGCCGTTTTTGAGTAACAAAAATTTTTCGTTGTGGCAGGTTTTTCTGCCATGTGTTTTTTTTATTCATGAAATTCCTTGCTTTGGTCAGCCTGATCTATCTGCAATTTGTTCCGTCTCTGCTCAAGTTTCTGAGACAGATGGCAATGGGGGCAACGGGATTCATAGTGGTCCTGGCCCTAACCCTGGTGTGCGGCCGGATCTATTGCGCCACCAGCTGTCCCCTGGGAACACTTCAGGATCTGATTTCCCGTCTCTTCTCAACAAAGCGCCTCTTCAGGGGGAAATCAAGTTGGAAATTCAGTGGGAAAAGACAAAGATGCCGCCCCAGGCACGCCTTTTCCCCCCCACGCACCCTCTTACGAGATACCTTTTTTCCCTGACGGTCCTGTTTTTTCTTCTGGGCAGTGGCTTTGCGCTCAACCTGCTTGACCCCTTCAGCAGTTTCGGACGGATTTTGTCAAATATCCTGCGCCCCGTTATCCTTGCCCTGAACAACCTGTCGGCCCCCCTGATGGAGTGCCTGGGGGTCAATACCCTTTATCGTGTTTAGTGGCCGGTGGTCGCACCGGTATCCCTGGGGATCGCACTGGCAACCCTAAGTGTGGCGGGATGGTTGAGCGCCCGGCATGGCCGCCTCTACTGCAACATCCTCTGCCCACTGGGGGCCCTGCTGGGCCTCGTGGCCAGCGTATCGCTGCTCAGAATCGGCATTGACAAGGATACCTGCAAGACCTGCAGATTATGTGAAACCGTCTGCAAGGCTGGCTGCATTGACATAAAAAGTATGGCCGTGGATACCAGCCGCTGTGTGGCCTGCTGCAACTATCTGCCCCAGTGGTGCCCTCCTCCCCCTTTCCAAAACAGAAAAGCAACGCACCCAGGTCGGCGTGGCAAAGTTCATTAAAGAAAACTGTGTGGTCTATACGGACAACACCAATTGCGGGGCATACTCTGAACACTGCCCGACCAAGGCGGTGCACATGGTGCCTTACCTGAATGCGGTGGGGACTTCATAAATCTGCCCTTTGAAGCTGATGGTGGCATCATTGTTTACGACCCGCTCATGGCGGACAAGAAAAATGGCGT
>NZ_BAAHYK010000078.1:0-13654 GCF_054657595.1 Desulfocicer niacini | reverse complement strand
TGCAATACAATGATCAGATTAAATGGTGTCAAAACAGTCCCCACTTTATGGTTTTGTGGTCACTCATTTTTCAGGATGACCATCAATTCATGCCTATTAGAAATTAATGTATATCTGTTTAATATTAGTTGGGGTTTAGAATGGCGTTAGAACTTTGTTAGGGAGCTGAATTTCCTGTGATCTTGATCATTGAGCAACAGATGGTGCAGTTGGTTTGTTTCTGGTTTCTCTGTCAACGTATAAAATAATAAGGTAGATGAGCTGTTTGAGCTGTTCCTGGGAGAGTCTTCTCTCTAAAAACGGCGCTTTTATGGATTTGATAAAACGCAACAAATCCGTTTCCCCAAGGATGTTGGAAATGGCTTCCCGGCAGTCCGAATCCCGGGAGTCTGCCCGGAGATCCAAGCGGGTCAAAGCCTCTTGCAGAATGGTGACACCCTGATCCATGTGTTTTTTTTTCAATTGGTCAATGTAATAATTTTCCGCTTTACGATTGAATGTATCACCCCTTAGTTGCATGGGTGAAGTTTTACGTGTGTCACCCAGAATGTCGTTGACCAGACGTCCATTGGCGCTAAACAGATCCGGTGCATGAAGACGGGCCATTAAATCGGAAAGAACCCCTTTCATGCGTTGCTGGGCCACGAGTTCACGGCCATCGATGTGGATGATGTTAACCAGGGCTTTTAGATACTCCATACGGTGCACCCGGGTGTATCCGGGGTATCGTCTGCTGGTTCGTGTTTTGTGAACCTGTGATATTATTTTTTTTAGAAACAGATTGCCGGTGTTGTCTTTGACGTAAAAGGTGGGAAGATTGATGGCGCTGCCGAAAAAGATCTGCCTGCGCTCGCTCTCCACATGGGGGGTATCCGGAATGGTGGCATGGGTCACCTGGCCGGAGAAGATATAATGATATGCCAGGGTGGTGATGAGGTTCTGCAGGTCCAGGGCACCCCCCATATCAGTTAAAATATTTTCAAAAATACTGTGGTATCGATGCTCAAATCCGCTGAAGCCCATGTTAGAAAAAGATCGCATGCGGACCAACTGGTAAAGCGGCATTCGGGTGTCAAATACCCCCATCTGGGAAAGATCCTGTTTGAGTTTGTCACTGTTACCCAGGGTACCGTCAAGTTCCGGGCTTTCATGGGTGCTCATCAGGGATACAAAATAATCAATGAGTCGGTAATCGGGGATAAAATCTCCCTGGAGAAAAAAAGCACGGCTTACGAACCGGTCCAGCCACATGGGACCGAAGGGGGTGACGGGTTTACCCAGAATACGGATGTTGGCCTTTTTTTTCCATCGCCTCCACATCATGCGAAGATGGGTATAGTCTATCTCATGGGGAAGAAAGCCAAGGGCCTGTTCCGGGTGGAAGTCCTCAAAACCCAGTCGATAGGGAGCCGCACTGTAAGTTCCTGGAAAAAGAGGAAGAAAATGTTCGACAATCTTGATCACCAGATCCCCAAGCCGTTTTTCATGAAGGGCCGTAAAGCCGGATCCCGGATCTTTTAACAGACGTCCCAGCTTGCGGCTGCCCATGCTGATGTGGGTGCCATTGTTGGCCAGGCTGATGTTGGAGCTGTTGGGTAGAACCCCAAGATTGGTTGTGATGATACCGGCTTCTTTTAATTTACCAAGACTGTTAATGCGGCTTCTACTGAGAACCTTGTGGCACAATTTCATGTAACTGTGCTTTTCCTCTCCCCGGGACCAACCCGATAGACAGGGGCTCATGAACAGGTGGCGATAGAAGGTATCTGGGATGGCATCGTTGAGCTCTTTTTGCCATAGGGGAGGGGAGGCTGAAAAAAATACCTGCACGGTCTGTCCATGGGCCGTGAGGCAGAATTTCTCCTGAGCATATTGCACCAGCAGCTGGGTAAATACGAACCGGATCAAGGTTTCCCGGGCCATCAACGTACCCACTCCCCGGGAAAAATCTGCCTGGACCGGATAAAAGGAAAAGGTTTCCGGTGAGGTGTTGTCATTGAGAAAATGGGCCATCATCTTTTCCCCGGTGATGCGGACAAAGGAGTGACGACCCTGGTCTTCTCCCATGGCATCGGCCAGGGAAAGTTTTAATAAATAGCTCACAGGGATACGGATAAATGCCTCTCCATCCTGTTTAAAATGGAAGGTGTCTGCATCCGTTCTCCGGTCCGAATCGGGTTCTGTTTTATCCGACTTTAAATCTGAATTGAAAATGTGGTGGGCATAGGTGTTCAATGCCTTTAAGGGCAACCTCACCCAGCTGCCGGCCCAGTTATTTATTTTCCCGGAGGGGAGCAGTTTTTCAAGGGTATCCAGGGTTTTTCCGGAGGTGTCCCCGGAAGCGGTACGTCGGATGAGGTTTTTATAATAACTGGAGGTTTCAATGGCAATGGCCAGATCAACGTCCTGTTTTTTTCCTTGTACCACCGTCTGGAATTCATTTTCCACACCAGCGGTGACATCCCGGGGCGAAAAGGGCAGGGATGCCGGATAATGGCCACTGGATGGGGACTTGATTCCCATGATTTCCATCAGGTGGGAAAGAGTTGTGGGGAGGGGAGCTGTGTCACCCTCATTTTCCAGAAGTTTGGGTTTGGCTGTCATGGGATGCTTTCTCTTTTTTGAATCAGGCACAGGGTTGGTATTGGCACACAGGGGTATAAATGCCTGACGTTCTGCCCGGCACCTCAAAACATTCCAATGCTTCCACGGACATATTGGTAAAGGGTACACTTTTCAACCGTTCCACACCGATGGGGCTTCCGGTGAGTTCACAATATCCGAACTGGCCGGTTCTCATGCGTTTTAAGGCGTCATTAATCTGGGTGAGCCGCTGGCTGTAGCGTTCGTAATTGCCAAGATCCCGCTCCATGTCCATGTAATAATTGCTTCGGTCAATAATATCTGCCGGGTTGCTTTTAAATCGTTTGATCCTGGCTTTGATCTTCAGTGCTTTTTCCTGCAACTCAATTTTTTGTTCCATGAGTTTTTCTTTAAAATACATTATCTGGCGGTGATTCATGTAGGGTTCATCTTCTGTGGGGCGGTAGGTGTCATTTATTGCCTGTGTCATGATTCATCTCCTTTACGTTTGATTATTTTTTTTTAGAAATCAATGTGTTCGTTGATAAATTCAAGTTGCCAGAAAGTTGCCAGAGTTAAGAATATGTGCAATTGGGGCTTTGGTTTATGGTTGATCTGGCATTCAGCATGAACCGGGTTTCTTATGGCTGGCGGCGCATTCGCCCTAAATTTTGAGGATATCGTACCACTGGAATGTTCGTATTTGATGTGCCATTTATTATGAAATGGTTATTACTGTGAAATGTCTTTCCGGGGTTGATCATAACGTCGGCCACCTTTTATTAGAAAATAAAACTTCCGGGCAACCTCAGCAGAGCCGCCCCCCGATGGGCAATAGGAACCGGACAATTGAGCTGTCTACAGTTCCGGTCCGGACCCATTGCCCGTCGGGGGGGGGGGGCGGCGGCATGGCCCATCTTATGATCAACCCCGTCTTTCCCTTGACAGAGTATTGCACTTTTGGTGGGGACAGGCTGGCTTAACCTGTAAAAACCGAGCATGTTTAATGTTTTAATTGAAAGTTAATATGGTTAAATGACTCATTCACTTTTAATTCTATTTTAATCAGTTTCTAATATTTTGAATGTATTCTTGGCCCAATGATATCTTTTTGAAGGTTGCCTATATTTCAATGAATTATTCAGGAGCAAAACATGATTTCTTTCAAGCAGAGGCCTGTAATTAGGGAGTCAGCAGTTTTCAATTTACCGTTTTCCCATGATCGCCATATATGGATAGCAAAACATGGACTTGACAAATGGTAAATCAATAAAATCTGACTCTTCATTTTATCCCACGGATATCCCAGCTCGTGAAAAAAAAGAGGAGTTCCTGAAAGCCGGGTGATCCCGAAAATATTTAATCCAACCCTGGCAAAAATCATGGAAATTCCCTACCATCCTGCCTGGGAGGGCAGGGCGGTTTTACCTCTTTATTTGATGATGGAACGTATGAGTATGAAAATGAACAAATACAGCGATTATCACATGCATTCCCTGTTTTCCGACGGCAGTGCGTCCATTGATGAGATGGCCCAGAATGCCATCAAAAAAGGGCTTTCACAGATTACAATTACCGACCATATGCCCCTTCCCCATGCCACACGGTACGCCATGGCATATGACAGGCTTGAGCTTTACCGACAAACCATCAGAACGGCTCAGTTAAGGTTTGGTTCCCGATTGAAAATTAATATGGGTATTGAAATGGAGTTCATACCTATGTTCAGCCGCTGGATAGAGGACATTTCAAACATGGGCTGGGACCATATGATTGTATCGGTGCATGCGCTTTTTAAAGGCAACTGCCAGGCCATGGTCAATGGCTCCGCAGAGGAGTTTGCTACCTTGGTGGAAAATTTTAATTATGATGTGCCATCCCTTTGCCGGTCGTATTATGAAACCCTGAAGCAGGGTTACCGAACGGGACTGTTTGAGATTGCCGGTCATATAGATGTGATTAAAAAGCACAATGTCGGTGAGATTTTTTTCAGGGAGTCCGATGCCCATTACAGAGACCTGGTAATTTCAACCCTGGATGTCATCAGGGAACAGGGCATGAAAATGGAGGTGAATACGGCCGGATTTAATCATCCCGTGGCCCGACAGTATCCCAGTGACTGGATTATTCAAGCGGCCCTGGAGAAAGAGATCCCCATTGTGTTGAGCTCAGATTCCCACACACCTGATACCCTGGGGCAACATTTTGATAAATTTGATTTCCTGTCCATGGTTTCTCCGGTGGGTGTTTATGGAAAATCGGCGTGATATGATCGTTAAAGCAGACGCGGGCGCGATGGCACGGGAGATCCCGTAGCCCTCACCTTAAATTGTCGATGTTAAAAATTAAGATGTTGGAATCAGGTTCAGATCTTCCAAGGGGTGCCTTTTCCTGGTATCAGTTGATGATCATAAAAAAAATGATCAGTGAGTACCAGATACGCTCATTGCTGAAAAATATAGGAGGAGCACCTGATGGGGGGTATCTTTGAAAATCCTACCAGGATTTTGTTGGAATTTAATTTGCCATTGATTATGAAATGGTTATTTCTGTGAAATACCTTTCCCATGACAGGGTATTGTGCTCTTGTTGGGGGTCAGAGCTCTTGGTGGGGACAGGCTCGCTTGGCATGTAAAGCGTGGCACGCTTCTTTTTGAACAGGTGGCCAATGATGATACCGCCGACAATGGCTGTGATTGGAGCCACCACCACAAGGCCGATGCTGCCCACAAGGGTCCGCATGATCTCCGCCGCAACAATTTTCATATTAAGCATTCGCATGAGACTTGGTTCCTTAACCTTGAAGATCATTAAAAGGGTCAGGAATCCTCCGGAATAGGCCAGCAAAAGGGTGGTTGCCATGGTGCCGATGACGTGACGACCCACGGTGAACCCGGATTTGATCAATTCTCTGGGGCAAATTTCCGGTTTTTTATTTTTAATCTCATCCATGGAGGCGGCAATGTCCATGGCAATATCCATGGCCGCCCCCGATGCACCGAGTACAATGGCGGAATAAAAGATTTGGCGGATGTTCAGATTATAATAACCGCTGAAAATCAAGGCATTGACATAGAACTGGGTCATTCCAACCAAAATAGAGGGTGACCGACAGGGTGACAAACAGTTCGCTGATGGTGCCGATAAACGCGGTAATCCCTTTTGCGTTGATCCCGGCAACCAGGAAAATAATAACGGCGGATAAGAGGATGATGGTGCAGGTGGTTATAACAAGGGGGGGATGGCCATTCAAAATCTGTTGAATTAAAAACTCCCAGAGGATGAACACGGTGAACATAAAGGAGATCAGTGCCTTGACACCGATGACACCGGCATACAACAGCAGGGCCACCACAAAAAAACAAAAAAGAAACAAAAGGGTGTTCTGTCGGAACAGATCCACCGCTTTGACCTGTTCAATGGCATCGTCCTTCATGATGACGGCAGCGATGATCACATCGTCTTTTTTAAAAAGGTTTTCAATATCTGTCTGGCCGACCAGGTTGTTGAAGGCCGATACAGTTTCCCCTTTGAAGCGGCCTTCCAGGATCTTGATTTCCAATGCCTGAAACCCGATATGGGACAGACCAGCAGATCGGACATCTGAATTGTCCACCGTCAATACCCGGGCTTTGACTTCCCTTGCATCCGGTGAGGAGTTGTTATTATCCGTCCAGAAGCCGTAACCTGCGGCCATTGCGGCCATTGCGGCCATGAGGAGCAATAACAAAATAATGGAGCCATATTTTTTTATGTGCATTGATATCTCGATGAACAGAGAACGGTCTGCTCCATAATAGAACAGACCGTTTGATTGTTTTTTTGTGCCCGTCAGGCAATTAATAAGTACCCATACATATGTTTTTCAACATTCAATAGAGATAAAGCATTGATAAATATATTTTCATTATAAATTAAACCCCAACAGGGTTGCCATGGACTGGGCAATCTGAGTGTTGTCCTTGAACCCTGTAAACAGTTCAGATCCGTTCCCTGTGGCGGACAGGGGAATCATGGTGGCGGTATGAATGGTGGTGGTCCAGTTGATATTGGCCCGAACCATAGACAAGGGTATCCTCCACCGAAACTTTGGTTGTCATAAGTGTACTCAGGTCCAGCTTATATCCCATGGAATCCATGCCAAGGCCCATGCCGCCGGTCTCATGGTCACCCACCACAAGGATCAGGGTCTCTTCTTTATGGTTCAGATAAAAATTATAGGCTTCCTGGATGGCGTGGTCAAAGGCAAGAACGTCGTGGATCACCCCCGTGGGATCATTGGCATGGGCGGCATGGTCGATTCTGCCCCCTTCCACCATGAGAAAAAATCCGTCCGTGTCCTTGGACAAGACCTTTATCCCTGCCTGTGTCATCATGGCAAGGGAGGGAACCTCTTTGTACTGGTTGGCTCGCTCAATCTCATAGGGAAGATGGGTATAGGTGAATGCGGCAAACACCTTGTCCACAGATGCAAAATCAGCCTGGTTGAACTGTTTTGCCCCTTTCATGCCGATAAATGTCTGGTACCCTTGTTTCTCAAAGGCCTGGACCAGGTCTTTATCGTCCTTTCGTTTTGATTTGATGGTCATGCCAACGGCATCGGCCTTTTCTTCAACCCTGTTCTGGGGAATAAAATGGCGGATGCCGCCGCCAGCCAGGAAATCCACCCGGCTTGTCACAAACTCATCTGCAATTTCGTTTTCATTGTTTCTGGAGATGTTGTGAGCAACAAAGACTGCGGGTGTGGCATGGGTCAGTCGGGTGGTGGTGATGATACCCGTTGCGATACCACGATCCACGGCAGCCTCAATCAATGTTTTTACATCGTTTCCGCTGACATCCTTTCCGATAATCCCTTTGTTGGTTTTGATTCCCGACGCAAGGGCAGTTCCAGCGGCCGCTGAATCAGTAATAAGGGTGTCAGCCGCATAGGTGGTATTCATTCCCACCACGTTAAAGGTGTTCATCAACAGTTTCCGGGAAGGGTCCTTGGTCTCCTCCTGCAGATAGAATTCACTGAATTGCCTCTGGGAAGCCCCCAGACCGTCACCGATAAAATAAAATACATACTTGGGCTGGGCTGCCAGGGCTGGCAGTGCGATAAAGAGTAATGCCAACGCCAGGCCTATGCTTTTTTGAAGCTGTTGCATCATTGGGTTTTGTCTTGAAAAATTTTTTGTCATCATGTTTACTCCTGAATTTAAAATTATTTTCTTTAAATTTACAGGACTCTTTGAGTCCCCAGATCGCCATGTTGACGGTAACATTAACAGCCAAAAGTTAAATATTGATTTGATGATTTTATTGGGGTTGGTCATATCATGGGGTACTTTGAACCGATTTTTTTGAGCCTAAAAATAAAGTCGCTTTTCCCTTTTGCAGCTACGCACTTCAACTGGGCACCGGCACAACATGCTGTACTTGTGTCCGGTTGAAGCCATATTTCAGGCTTCTAATATTTTTTTATACTTTTCTTGACAAAAAGCGTCTTCCTATCCTAAAAGAAGCTTCGGCCTGATCAATGATGACGAAATGGTTATCGTCATGCCTGCGGACCGTCTTATTCCATCAACTGCAGCGGGTGGACCATGTTGTGAATAGGCTCGATGATATAACCGCCATGGTTGGAACGAGATCAGAATACGGTCCGCCAGCGGTTTTATAAAAAATACGAATAAACAAAGGGCGACAGGCTTTGATTTCAAGCCTGTCGCCCTGGAACGACGGATAAAACAATCTGGCAGGTTTTACTTAAAATTTGTATTTCACGTCCAGCTGGTAAAGGTTAACTTCCCGCTGGTTATCACGTTCATCTGCTTCATACAGCATGGCTGTGATACCGGTGGACATATTTTTTGTAATGCCATAGGATGCACTGATTTTATGACCCTTGATGTCTGTATCACTGATACCGGTTCCGAAGTCAGCATCTTTTAAACCACCATAGATGGAATCCGCACCAACCACTGCATAGGCATAGCCAAGTTTGACCTTACCGAAATTAGCGCCTACACCGGCAACCCATCCAAGATCTTCATCCTCCGGATTCAGTGTTCCGCCCAGTTGACCTTGCCCTGCATCTCCCTCGGCTCCAAGGTTGCTCCAGATCTGGGCATAGGGGGATATTTTGACATCACCGGCCTTAAATGCAGCACTGGCATAGATATCGGCAATGTGATAACCATAATCTGGATTGGGTGCTTCGTTGTTGCTGAAAACACTGTCATAATGCTGATATCCCGCAGCAATAGTTAGATTGATATTATTAATTTTATTTTTGTATCCTGCCTGACCGGCATACATCATGGCGGTGTTGTCATCATCATACAGTTCAACACCGTAAGCACCCAGGGTTGTAAACAGACCCAGCTCGTTGGAATAATGGGCTGTCAGACCGGTGGGGCGCAGATCACCGTCCCAGATCAGCCAGGATTTAACAAAGGGGTTTTTTTGCTGGCCAAGGGTAAGGGTAAAGTCGTTGACTTTATGTTTGGCATAGGCGTAATCAAGGCGTAAATCACCGGTCTCAAAGGGGCTGTCATCACCCCAGGTATCGTTGGTGCTGGTACCGCTTGTGCCTCCGGTGGCAACACCTGCACCGATTTCCCAGTTTTCAGCCTGGTTTTGCCATACGCCGCCCAGGCGCAGGCGGGTTCTGAAACGATCGCGGGCTTTATCGCTGCTGGTGCTGGTGGAGGGTTCCGTACGGTCACGACGTTCATAGCGCACCCTTAGATCTCCTTTGAGTGTCAACTGATCGATGAGTTTATTGGCAAGCGCCACTTTAGAAGATTGTCCGGCAGCGGGTTCATCCTTTATAGCTGCCTTTTCTTTGGTTGACATTTCGTTCATCTGGTTTCTAAGCTGCTCAATATACTTTTGCTGCGCTGTGATGGTCTGCTTCAGGGATTCCAATTCCTTGACGATCTGCTGTTGGTTGTAATCTCCTGCAGCCGCATGGAACGGTACGCTGACAAGCAGGGGTAATGCCAACAGCATTATCAGTGAAATTTTAGACTTACCCATGTTCTTTTTCTCCTCGGTTTATTTTGTTAAATACAAAAAAATAATCAAAACTTAAAACGACACTGAGGATATAGAAAAAATGATAGGAAAGTATTGGGGCTTTGTTATAAATCAATTAAAAAACATAATGCTCCCCTTTGGGTAAAAAATCAGGGCAGCAATTGCCGCATGAGTTGTACGGCTCAACTTCATGTCCGCAATCTGGACAGGCGTGGATATGTCCCCTAAGGTAGGGGGTACGCCATTCCATGATATGGCTCACAACCTTGTAATGCTCCGGATGGAGTTTATACCGGGCTTGATAATCATTGATATGACCTCGGAAAATGTCGGCAACTTCCACATTTGAGGTTTTTTTCTATGCTTCAGTTGAACACCAATGGATACCAGAAAAGCAACAACAAATTCTATGAAGGCCTTTCCATCCTGAATAATTCTCAGATACGCCTCAGTTGTTTTAAAATCAACGGTAATTGTATGATCTTCTCTTTTTCTTTTCATGGCCATATCTTCCATATAGTATCTTGATATTATCCATATTATATCAAAGATAAGGGGATGAAATACATAGAAATTTACTCTACCACTTAAAACGTTGGAATCTGCAAAAAGCAGAAAAACATTGCCCCTTGCCCACCCCAGCAATGAGATCCGGTGCGATCAGGTCATCCTATTTAACGGATTTTCCCTTGTGCCTGGATGGCAACGAGATCATGAACGGCCTGGTAGTCGTCATTACTGACCTCCACGATTCCAGACAGCTGCATTCTATTTAGCATTTGATCTATTTGAGGTGGAGATGAGAGCATAATTTCTTTTATCTGATTTCGTACCATATCATTTACCCCGGCACTGAAAACAAAGGGGTCCCGATGAATGGGCTTGGATTTCCATAGAATTGCAATCTGCTCGGGTAGAAGGGTTCCTTTCTGAACCGCCTCATCCACCCGGGCAGAGGAAACAAATGCCGCATCGACATTACCGTCGACAACCGATCTGATGGAACGGTCATGGGATCCCGTAAAGATGGATGTTCCAAAAAATGTTTCCAGGGGGTACCCCGAGTCTCTGGAAAAAGCCAACTTCGGTATTAGAAAACCAGACGTGCTTGCCGGATCTGTGTATGCAATTTTCTTCTCTTTCAGATCCTCAAACGACTGAAATCCTCGTTCATTTAATGTAAAAAGAACGGCATGGTAATAGCTGCCCTGGGGTGTGATAAATCCCTTTTTTCTGGCAAAGGAGGCAAATGCGTCAACCCTTTTATCACGTACCCTGGCCCTGGCGTAGGATGCCGGTCCCAGGATGGCAAAATCGATGGTTTGGGAAAGAATTCCCTCAATAACAGCCTGATAGGATTGAGGACGGATGGTTTTGATGGGCCTGTTGAGTCTTTTTGTTAATAATTGCAGCAGCGGTTGAAGATCCGACAGTTGTTGATCCACGTTTTTTTTAGGGATCAGGGAAAAATAGAGCGCTGTTTTTTTTGTATTTTCTGGAAAGGGTGTTCCAGAAACAGAAGGTGTGACCTGGAGAATGATCAAAAAGAGGGCAAGAGCAAGTGCGGCAGTAATTTTTTTCATTCGGATGGCCCCCTCAAAGGAGAAATAATGAATTCGCGAATTTCCCTTTCAGGAACCGGACGGCTGAAATAATACCCTTGTACCTGGTCGCAACCGGCAACTTTAAGGTTTACCAGTTGGTCATGGCTTTCTATGCCTTCTGCTACAACGATGAGGTTGAGTTTCTGTGCAAGGACAATGGTGGATGAAACAATGGAGTTATCATCGTGATTGTTCCGAATATCCATGATAAAGCTGCGATCTATCTTGATGACACTGATGGGAAGAGACTTGATGTAATTGAGGCTTGAAAAACCATTCCCATAGTCGTCCAGAGAAATAGTGATACCATTGGCAAAAAGCGTTTTCAGGTTTTCAATGACCACCTTTTTATCCTTAATAAAGGCATTTTCAGTAATTTCAACCTCAATATGATCCGCAGACAACTGATGCTTTTTGAGTGTTTTTAAAAAACGTTGGGAATAATCTTTGTCTTTGAGTTCCTTGGGGGAAACATTCACCGCAAGGGGCACGATTTTTAAACCGTCAGCATGCCATTGGGCCATCTGCCGGCAGGCTGCCTCCAGAACCCAATTGCCAAGATTTACAATCAAACCTGTTTTTTCCGCCATTTCAATAAAACCGTCGGGATAGATCAGTTGATAATCGGGATGTTGCCATCGGATCAACGCTTCCAGGCCCACAACACGGTAATCTTTAAGTCTGATTTTCGGTTGGTAGTAAAGAACGAATTCATCATGGGCAATGGCTGACGGCATCTGTTGTTCCAGTTCAAATTCATGAACGGAAATCGTATTCAGGCTGGCATCAAAAAAGGTGTAACGTCCACGGCCGGCCTGTTTTGATTTGTACATGGCAGCATCTGCGCTAACAAGAAGGGAATCAATATTTTCACCGTCACGGGGATAAACGGCAACGCCAATACTTGGGCTGGTATGAACCACCTGACCCTCAAGATTTTCACAAGGTTCTGAAAGGGTAGTGATAATTTTTTGAACAATGGGGGGAATGTCCCGATCACTGGCTATTTCGGTTAACATGACAACAAATTCATCCCCGCCGAATCGGGAAACAATATCTGAATTTCGTGTACAGTCGACCAGGCGACGGGCCACGGTTTGGAGCAGCAGGTCTCCAATGCGATGCCCCAGGGTGTCGTTGATGGTTTTGAAACGATCAAGATCAATAAACAATATGGCATAACTTAATCTGTTACGCCGGGCCAGAAAAAGATTTTTCTGTGCAATGGACACAAATAAACGTCTGTTGTAAAGAGATGTCAACGGGTCAAAGGATGCCGCATTGACAGCCTTTTCATGCTCATTTTTCAACTTTGCAATCAGTTCGTTGTTTTCCTGGTTGGCGGCGGTCAGGGCCATCAAATAGTGTTGTTTACGGTTTATCATCCTGAGTATCTGATAAAAACCACAGAGACAGAAGAGCGTGAGCATGGAAAGAATCCGCAGCTGTGCTTTTTTGTACTGGTTGAAATCTGAAAGAATTTCCGCGAGCCCCTGACTGATAACCACGGTAAAGGGGTAGTCCTGGACATGCCGGTATGTCAAATGATGCGCTTTCAGGTCCTTATCGGTGATAATCTCTGTGGCTGAAACATTTTTTAGATCCATTGTCAACGGATCTGTGAACAATGCACCGTCGATGACAAGTCCACCACTTTCAAAGCAAGCCAGCGGGCTGCCCTGATTATTCAAAATGGTAATTCGTCCAGTTCTGCCAATGCTGATACTCTGGAACAGTGTGATAAAATATCCCAGATCCAGCTCAAGGAGCATGACACCGTAAATCCCATTGTCCTTTGTCAGCGGAAATAAAATGGGAATCTGCCAGGTGGAGTCCGGGGAAGCGGTGGGGGGGGCAACCACCCGGGGGGTGTTGTTTTGAACCATTTGATGAATATATTGAGCAATGCGTTCCTGGCTCAGTTCACCGTTGTAACCGGGTGAAGACATGTACAATGATTCGCCGGAGGGGTCATACAGAACAATCCGGTTAAACCCCCGTTTCCCGTATAGAAAACTGGAAATTACGTCGGAGAAGATTGTTTTGTTCCCGGAAAGCCGCTCCAGGGCAAATACCTCAATGGCTCGATTTTGCTCCAGAATCTGAAATAGATTTTCTGCCAGGATACTGGTCAGGTTCTGCTGCTCCTGTTTCAAACCATGCAAAAGCGATGTTTTGCTTTTGTTCAGCTGGTTCAGGCTCAGAATCCACGCCATTAAAATGACAATAAAACAGAACAGAACAAGTCCCGTTTGTAAAATGGGCAGGTTCCTGTTCTTCAGCTTTTTGGTAATGAGGTGGAGGGTCATTGACGTCTGTTTTTTTGGCTCATTGCGGATATGTGTGAAAAATTATAATTTCCCATGCGTAAACATTGTGAATTGGGCATCATAATCTATCCATATCACACTAATCCGATAAGAGCTTTTTTTTAATGAAAT
>NZ_BAAHYK010000077.1:0-14160 GCF_054657595.1 Desulfocicer niacini | reverse complement strand
CCAGAGATCCCTGGAGATGAGCCAGGCCCTGCTGGCTGCCTCCGACACTCCAGGGAATCGACGGAATGTGGCCATAGCGATTAACCGTGTGGGGGATGTGTACCGAGACTTGAGCCAGCCTGACAAAGCCCTGGAATTCTTTCAGAGATCCCTGGAGATGAGCGAGGCCCTGCTGGCTACCTCCGACACTCCCGGGAACCGACGGGATGTGGCCATAGCGATTAACCGTGTGGGGGATGTGTACCGGGACTTGAGGCAGCCTGACAAAGCCCTGGAATTCTTTCAGAGATCCCTGGAGATTCGCGAGGCCCTGCTGGCTGCATCCGATACTCCCGGGAACCGACGGGATGTGGCCATAGCGATTAACCGTGTGGGGGATGTGTACCGGGACTTGAGCCAGCCTGACAAAGCCCTGGAATTCTTCCAGAGATCTCTGGAGATGAGCCAGGCCCTGCTGGCTGCCTCCGACACTCCCGGGAACCGACGGGAGTTAACCTATACGACTATCCGTGTGGGGGATGTGTACCGGGACTTGAACCAGCCGGACAAAGCCCTGGAATTCTTCCAGAGATCCCTGGAGATGAGCCAGGCCCTGCTGGCTGCATCCGACACTCCCGGGAACCGACGGGATGTGGCCATAGCGATTAACCGTGTGGGGGATGTGTACCGGGACTTGAGGCAGCCTGACAAAGCCCTGGAATTCTTTCGGAGATCCCTGGAGATGAGCGAGGCCCTGCTGGCTGCATCCGACACTCCCGGGAACCGACGGGAGTTAACCTATACGATTAGCCGTGTGGGGGATGTGTACCGGGACTTGAGGCAGCCTGACAAAGCCCTGGAATTCTTTCAGAAATCCCTGGAGATTCGCGAGGCCCTGCTGGCTGCATCCGACACTCCTGGGAACCGACGGGATGTGGCCATAGCGATTAGCCGTGTAGGGGATGTGTACCTGGAATTGAGCCAGCCTGACAAAGCCCTGGAATTCTTTCAGAGATCCCTGGAGATGAGCCAGGCCCTGCTGGCTGCATCCGACACTCCAGGGGACCGACGGGAGTTAACCTATACGATTAGCCGTGTGGGGGATGTGTACCGGGACTTGAACCAGCCGGACAAAGCCCTGGAATTCTTCCAGAGATCTTATGATTTGAGAAAAAATATGTATCATAAATACAGCACCTACCAAACATTAAAAGATCTTCTGTACTGTACAGAAACACTGACCGATTTAAAACGACAGTTACACTTGGGAGACATCGCAGTTAGAAACCAGCCTTGGCCACCGAAGCTGTGGAAATTATTCAGGGAAAATATCTGGGAAAACCTGGGAGAGGATATGCAGGAGAAATTGCCAGAGCAGTTTTCCTGCGCAAGAATCATCAGGGAAGCACTGGCGGGCAATGAAACAGCCACACGCCCCACACTCGGATTTATCATCGCGTGCTGCCAGTATGCACAGCAGCCTCACCTGCTCTATACATTCACTGATTTTAGATGGTGGCTTGAAGAAGCTGCAGCGGAACAACGGCAAGAGGAACAACTGGAAACACTGAACAGGGATCAGCACCAATGGGGAATCCGGCGGACAGAAACCGTATTCTCTCTTAAAGAAAATCCCCAGGTTTCAGATGAAATAACCCGCGGAATCGAAGAGGGACTGACATTTACCATGTCCCTTTCATTGGAGGAAAAACAGGAGATTGCCCAAAAATATCCCGAACTTTCCAGCGAGCAGATCCAAAAATTATTACAAATATTCCGAGAAGAGCAAATCAAATCTGCCCTGCAGACCCCGTACCATCAACTTAGCTTGAAACGGCATTCGTAAATTGCAAACTTGAAAAAGAAGGCATCCTTCAAAAGTACTTGACACTTTTTTTAAATTGACGGGTAAATCAAAGATTATGGGTCACCACGGCAATGGTCTCGCGGTCAAGTTTTAGCAACATATTCAGCATTTCTTCACCTCGGTGTTGGGAAGGGTAAGCAGAAATTTGATGGCTTTATAATGCCGGTTTCAAGACGTATCTCACCAAACTGGCCTGCCTGAAACCATTGTCGTTGGCGCAGGTTGTCTCAGATCAAAGATCGGTTTCAAGAGGTATTCCGGGTAGCCTTCCTTTTGCTGTGGCACAATATAGCTGGTATATCGTAAAGCATTATCAAGCGGCCCTTGCCGCATTTGGGACATGCTTTTATAAGGGATAAGAACTTGCTTTTTGTTAAAGAAAGTATTGAATGTCCAAAAAAGTTAAAAAATAAACTCCTCCCCTAATACAAGTACAACATGTTGTACTTGTATTAGGGGAGATCAGCTCAAGTCAGGACAAAAATCAAGATCAAAAAAACAGGCAGGAAATATTTTTAGAATTCTGGAAGAATTCCAGAATAGAGCGAATTTTGAGTATAGCTCACCGTATTCATGGAACCCTGGCATTTGGGGCACACAAGCGGATCAACTTCATAAATTTTCTGGATGAGGCGTGCCCAGTTCTGCCGGGATTCTTTGGTGGACATATCCTTCGGCATAACAGCAGGAATGGTATCATCCAAACCGGCCTTCTTCCTCATCCCCCGGGATTTGTTGGAATACCAGCCGTAGTACCTGACAATCTGTTCATAACTGCCGGGGATATGCGTCGTAAGCCTGGCCAGCCAATCTAAAGCAGTAAACACTTTCCGGGACTTCCGGTCTTTGGATGTATAAACGACCTTGGCAATACCATCTGTTGATTGTTCTGCCGGAACATAGATCATTCTCTCCTGGGAGAAGCAGGCCCGGATAATGTAAGGGACAGGTTGCCAAGGATACTGGCTCCCGGAACGGCATCAGCATCGGCAACAACAGATCTCAGATATGCATTAAATAAACTACATGTTTTGGATTTTGAGCCAAAAGCAAAAACGCCGGTGCGGGTGAAAAAAATATTGACTATTTATAAAAAAGCTGTTTAAAGTCATTTCGTTTGGGTGCGTGATACGCATAGGGACGTCCGGAGGGTTTAGCCAGGAAAAAAGGGTATGCCACCCGGGTGTTTTGAACAGGGAACCCCGTGAAAATCGGGGACGGGCCCGCCGCTGTAATCCTTTTTTTCTTTTTTTAAGAGAAAACCGTTTCGGTTGAGTATGTCACTGCCTTGACGTATTTAATCTGTTTTTCAGCTTACAAAATTCTGATTTTCGACAAATGACATTACTTAAACCTTTTGATGAGTCCGTTGATTTAAGAGTGATTTCAGTCTGGTTCGTTTTCGTTGCCACAAGATATGGTAATTGGTTGATCCAAAATGCGTTATATAGGTAACGCTGATGTCTAAAATATGAAAATCACGACTTGATCAACCGGCTTATTGATGTCGGAAATTAAATTTTGAAAAAGCTGCTCTGTACTTGAAGGTTAGGAAAACAGATAGAATATCGGGTGGGAAGACTGCTGAAAGGGGAAGGAAAGTCAGAAGACCTGCCTGAACAATAGTGAACTATTTTTTCGTGGACAGTAAAAATAGTTTTATGATCCTGCCGGATAAACATGGGACATCCCAGGTCGTTTTTATAATAATTTGGGGTGTTTTTTTGTGTCTAATTTTGTTGTCTGAAATTTAATGGTTTTTCGCATTGCTGCACATAAGCCATATTCAGGACGATCCTCACAAATTCACTTCAAATCGTAAATTGTTGTCCGTGTTAGAGTGAAGCCAATGCCTGAAAAAACAGGCCTTGTTCTACCTGTTCCACAGGCTATGACAATGTTTAATTCATGGCATCAGCTTTGATGGATATCTACGTTCTTAAAAAGGAGTTTTGATGTGAAAAGTATTCTACAAAAAGGTGTTGTTTCCATTATCGGGATTATTTGCGGTGGTGTTGTCTTGTGTAGTGCAGCAGTACAGGCGCAAGAAATTCAGCAAACAACTAGTTTAGGCGAAATGGTTGTTACTGCAACCAAAACTGAGAAATATATACAGGATATTCCGGCGAGCATAAGTATGGTTAAAGCCGAAGACATAGCTGCAAAAAACGTTAATTCGGTTACTCAGGCTTTGCAGATGATACCTGGCGTTTACATGGATCAAAGTGCCCAGGGCGGGTTGATGATTCGCGGATTCAGCAGTACAGATATTCTGGTTCTCATTGATGGGCAGCCGGTCAATTCCGGTTACAACAACTCAATGAATTGGGAATTGGTACCAGTGGAATCCATTGAAAAAATTGAACTGTTGCGTGGTGCGGCGTCTTCATTATACGGCGGTAGAGCTGTCGGTGCGGTGGTCAATATCATTACCAAGGAAAACAAAAAAACATTCACTGCCAATGGTGTTGTTTCCTACGGTAGTAATAATACCTGGAAAAAAGCCTTGTATGCCGATTTCAGGATAATTGATAAATTGTCTGTCGGCGGAGGATATGAAAACCGATCTTCGGATGGGTATAGGGGGTATTTCAGAGCCACCAGTGGCAAAGATTCTGGTACGGGAACATACAGTGCGGATCTGCCCCAGTTGAGTGACGGCTCATATGTCTATGGTGGTCGCGGTGAAAAAGATTGGGAAAACGAAAACTATTCCTTTAATTTACAGTATGATCTTAGTGATCTCAAATCCATAAAATATACGTTTATGCGCAGCGAGAATACATACTCTTATAATAATCCATTCTCTTATGTTTATGATGATAACGGCAATCAGGTTTTCAGTGGCAGTGTTATCACGCAAAATGGCGATTATATTACCCTCAGCCCCAGATATTTTTTAGGGTATGAAGGCCTGCGTGAAACCAACGTTCACATGTTTAATTACAAAGATGACAATAATGAAATTGTTTTAAACTTAGGGTTTACTGATACGAAAAGAGATGGTTACAGCAGCCCTGCCAGCGCAACGGATGTCGATTGGGACGGCGCGGGGACAGACTCTTTTTATCCGAGCGAAACCTATAATGCCGATCTCCATAAAACATGGGAAAATTTCAACCAACATACTATTATCACCGGATTAAATATTAAACTGGAATCTTTTGATCAGGAAAGAAAATATCTTGATAGCTGGAAAGATCATGATTCTGTAAATGCAGACTACGGGCTGTACGAAAAACATGGCGGCAAAGCGAAAAATTATGCGTTGTTCGTTCAAGATGAGTATAATTTCTGTGAACCCTGGACCGTGTATCTGGGCCTGCGCTATGATTATTACAAAAAATATGACGGTTATTCCGATTATATAGAGGCTGACGGAAGCTATAAAAGAAGTGTTGACCATGGGGAAGGCGATTATAGTGAACTCAGCCCGAAAATAGCCTTGGAATTCATGCCCAATGAAAAAATGAATTATTACGCTTCCTATGGTCACTCCTTTAATCCACCTGCTCTGTATAAAATTTACCGTGACGGCGGCGGTGGCATGGGCAGTGTTACGGCAAACCCGGATTTAGAACCAGAGACTTCAGATACTTTCGAGATCGGGATGAAGTGGAAGCTGTTCTCCCAAACGAACTTAGGATTGGCACTGTATTTCGTTAAAACAGAAGATAAGATCGTTTATACCACACATTATTCTCCGGGAACCACCACTAAATTATATAAAAAATATGAAAATTTTGGTGAAGAAAAACGCCGTGGTGTAGAGTTTGAGATAAATCATCAGTTCACTGACGCCTTTGGGGGATATATCAATTATGCATGGCAAGACGGCAAGATATTGCAGGATCAAATAGAAAATACGAATTTAAAAAATTCTGAAAGCAGAGATTACAATATTCCAAAACATTTATTTCATGCCGGGCTTTCTTTTAAAAAAGACCGCTGGAACATTCTCCTGGACAGTCAGTATGTCAGCGAACGGCAGGAGCCCGATTCTGTCACTGGCGAATACGGCGCAGAAGATGATTTTTTTGTTGTTAATGCAGCGTTAAATTTTGATATAATGAAAAATACCACCTTGCAGCTTACAGCTGACAACCTGTTGGACTCAGAATTTTATTGCAGTGAAGCGACTTCCGGTAGAACAATTACGGTAGGCCTGCGGTATATGTACTAATCCATTTTGGGGTTCGTATCGGCTTGATAGCCAGTTCTATTTTTGTTGACGCCTTTAACTGGCGAATGGAACGGGGCCCATGCCGCCTATGCATATTCTCGCAACGGAGTCCAAGGCCCGGATGGGCCTTAACTGGGCGCCCTTAACCGTGTTATTCAATGCCACCCGCCCGCCGGGCCGATATTTCAACGGACCTGGTCTTAGCTGAACATAACCTTTTTAAAATATTTACCATGAAAATGTTTTTGAAATAGGCACACAACCCCTTTGTTCTTTCCTATTGACTTTTAAGTTTTTACAAACTATTAAATGCATTGATCAGGTGCAGGAAACTGCATAACAGGGAATCCGGTTTAAATCCGGAACGGGCCCACCGCTGTGATTGGGGACGAACACTGCATAATGTCACTGTCCATGTTAGTTATGGACGGGAAGGCGCAGTCAGTAGAGTGATCCAAGAGTCAGAAGACCTACCTGGACAACCATAGGGATGCTGCGTACGGCAATACCGGCACCTGTTTGATCTTGAGGATAGAAAAAGGGACAGCCTTGGATCGTTTTTTTTTAAACGATTCAGGGCTTTTTTTGTTTTGGAAGGCTGATAAAGTATTCGCCAAGGGTCTGCCATGTTCGGCCTGGCCGGATAGCTGGCAGCTGTTGCCCAATATTATAAGTTAGGACTCTTCTATGAACATAGATGATTTAGTTAATTCTATTCCTGATGAAGACTTTGAACTCAGAAATAATTTGGGAAAATGGGTTGAAGATTGGAAACGATCTGAAGGTTCGATCAATCAACTCGATCTAATGGTTAGTAAATGGCACGGCAATGTTTGGTTTAAGTCAGAGGAAGAACAAAACAAGTTTTATGCAAACTGGCAAACCTTTAAGTCTGATGCAATTCATGCCCTCGGTGGCTTAACTGTAAATGAACGTTTATATTGGTTTGGTCTCTTTGATCAATGGGATCAAAGTGATGACAAAGGTAAAAATCAAATAAGGCGCAAATTAAAGCCCAAGGCCTAACAATGCAAATGCACAATGGCGGCAAAAGCCGTGCCGCTTCGTTCTGCAACTTTTGCCGCCATTGTGGGCCAGGATATTCATGCCGTCCGGAAGACCAACCGGGCACCCAGTCTGACGGGCCAATACATCGGACAGATATATCAGACCAAGTACTTTGGTAGTCCCCAGATCGCTTTCAGCGTGGAGAATCTGTTTGATGAAGAGCACTATGATTACTCCATCGGAAGGGAGCGCAGTTATTTTCTTCAACTAAATCTCAATTGGTAGACGTATGTTGTTTTAATTCTTTTTAAAGGAGGTTTTTATGCACAGGTTTAAACGTATGACGATTGCCGGAATATTTATCTTTCTTAGTTTGTTTGCCTTTGATGTTCAGGCACATTACATGTGGCTCAATGCAAATGATTATACGCCGGTTGAGAACCATGGGGTTAATTTTTCCATCGGGTGGGGCCATGCCTTTTATAGCCCTGTAATGGACATCCTTTATGGCAAAGAGATGCTCGGCAAGATATACATGATAGGGCCAGACGGCAAGGAAATAAAGGTGAATGCATTGAACGAATTTCAATATGCATCGGCGGACAAACTCTCCCAGGACACCTATATCGCCATGGTACATCGAAAGGAGGGATTTTCCACTAAAACAACCCATGGATATGTTCATAAACCCAGGAAGGGACTTAAAGATGTGATTTATTCACGATATCTGGGGATGTATGGAAAGGCCATTATTAACGTGGGAGCTCCCACGGAAAGCAAATCCTTTATGCAGCCAGTGGGAATTCCCCTTGAGATCGTTCCCATGGTCAACCCGTCCCATTTGAAAACAGGTGATTATTTCAGATTCAAACTACTGTACCAGGGAAAGCCTCTTACTGAAAATATCAACGCCTCCTATGCAGGGTTTTCCTATGACAATGCCTGGGCTTATACCACAAGGACAAAACAGGACGGAATCGGGGAAATAAAGATCTTGAGTTCAGGTATCTGGGTGATTAAGGCAAACCACAAGGCACCCTATCCGGAACCGGATAAGGCGGACGAATATTCCTATACCACATCCCTGACCTTTGAGGTGCGATGATATCTTGCAGTAACAGCTCGTGATTGTGAGCCTCGAACCAGAGGCTCGCAATCGCTGTTAATGCGACATTCCGTCCCCTGTCAAGGGCATCGATAACATCATAATGGATTAATGCCATGAAACATTTTGTGCCTATTTTTTACTGTCTGATCCTGCTGAGCCTGGCATTTCCCAGCGCGTATGCCATGGAAGGCTTCCCCGTCTGTTTTTGGGAACTTGTCGATCAGAATAGATACATATATCCATCAGATTTGGAACAGATGAATTGGAAAATGATAAGAAAATTAAGAAGTCAAAACAGACGGGCAAACTCAGAGAAAAAGTATCTGACGCTCTCTTTTCTGGATGAGATCGTTTCGATTGATCCCTCTTCTTTTTCTGATAGTATGATACCGGGTTCATCCTTTGCGGTGGTGCGTGATCCCGACGGCAAGATTCAAACACTGCCATGGGAGTCTGATGAACCCGGGATAATAAAACTTCCTGCTGACAACGACCTCATCGGCCGGTATCTACTGGGAATTCATATGACCCTTGCAAACAGGGATGTGGACGGGGATGGTTCTTCAGAATCAATTCATCTTTGCGCCAAACATCTTATTTCCCATCATAAAAACGGCGGCAGGCTCGGCAGTGCCTCGGTGGTTTTTTTAGATGATGTTCAGCATATGCCCCTTGAAATCGGCCCGGTGATCAATACGGCGAAATCAAGATTTGGCGGAGGACGACAGGTCTCCCATCGCTCCTATGAAATGATGCTTAAATACAACAAAAGACCCCTTCCAGGAGCTGAAGTGAGCGTGATTGCTCTTGGAAGTCAATGGAAAAAATCCTTTGTGACGGACGACAGGGGACAATTCGAGGTAATGCCCCCTGATGATCGCCTGGTTTCCGGTGAGTGGCAGAATTATCTCTACATTGCCACTCACCATGATCGGACAAAAAATGAATTTTACATAACAACCTTTCCCGTGGTGGTGTACAAGAACAGGCCGGAATGGCGATCCAAGGCAATGGGCTTCGCCTATTGGTCCATTATTGGAGGGGGCATTTGTCTGATCATGGTGGCGGGTTTTGCGGGAAGAAGATATTGGCAGAATACGCGAAAAATAATCATGTTTGAAAATCAAAAAATCAAAAAACATTAAAGACCTTATCATGACAATTTCGAAGCTCCGGTGGAGTGTATTGATTTCCGCCTATTTTATTTTACTTTTCGGGGCCTATATCGGGCTCTACTTTGGTTATTTTCTTCCCACTTTTTCATGTTGTTATGTCCGGGCCAGGGCGGGAACCTGTTATCTGCTGACCCTTCAGCAAACCCTTGGAACGTTTACTCTGGAAAGCATGATTATTTTTTTGAAACGAACGCTTTATTTTTCAGTTCTTGTTATCCTTTTGGGACGGGGATGGTGCGGATGGATATGCCCACTCGGGTTTTTCCAGGATCTGCTTGATCTTTTAAGAAGAAAGATCGGCGTGGGATATATCCGCTTTACGGCCAGGTTGAAAAGGGGACTTGCCTGGATCAAGTGGGTATTTCTTGCTGTGGCCTTTGTGCTGCCTCTGTGGGTTGCATTTCCGTTTTTTTGTCCCTTTGTGGCATTGAACCTGAATATTCCATACTGCCAGATGTGTCCTGGAAAATATATCCTTCCGTTGTTGGTGGGAAACCCTGATCGGGTGGCCGTAAATTTCAGGACCACCACAAATCTGGTGATGTCACTGCTGGGACTTTCTTTCTCCATCATCACCATATTGGGGGCGTTTGTCAAACGCCGCTTCTGGTGTTCTTTCTGTCCCCTGGGGCTTATTTTATCCTGGTATCGGAAAATCAGTTTTTTCAAGCTGAAAAAGAATGACGAGAAATGCACAAGATGCGAGATTTGTTATAATGCGTGTCCCATGGAGATCGAGGCGGTTTACAAATCACGGGGCAGGGAGGACGTGACCTTCAGCGAATGTAACCTGTGCCTGAAATGTGTTGAAGAGTGTCCTGAAGAGGATGCCTTGAGGGCGGTTTATCTGGGCAAGACCATTTATCGATCAAAATCCGAGAATTTTTTTAAGAAGCGTGGAGTTCATGATGTTACAGACAAGTGACCCGAATGAGAAGAAAAAAAAGCGGTTTCTTAAGGCCATTGCCCGCAAAGCGGCGTTTGAGCTGAACGCATTGGAAGAAGAATGCCGGGATCTACCGGCCTTTGAATATTTTCATGATGTCATGGCAGCGGTTTTCGTTCAAAATGATTCCGGAGCTTTTTTAGGGGGGGATGCGGAGCAAAGAATGAAAATCGGTGTCTATTGCATGGTGGTCCCCGAAGAGTTGATTTATGCGGCAGGGGCAATCCCCATTCGTCTCTGTGCAGGATGTTTTGAAGCGTCTCAGTTGGGTGAGGACTGGGTGCCCAGGGACGGGTGTCCCCTGGTGAAATCCTCCCTGGGGTTTTCCGCCCAAAAAGGACTTAAGGTGTTTGATCAGTGTGAGGCCGTGATCGTCCCCACCACCTGTGATGCCAAACGAAAATTCGGGGAAGAGCTATCAGCTTTCAAGGAAGTCTGGATGCTGGAATTGCCCCATATCAAGGATGCCACTTTTTCCCGTCGTATCTGGAACGAACAGATGTATGCCCTGAAAGGGCAGATAGAAGATTATGTGAATAACGGGCAGGGAAGGAAAAAAATAACCTCTAAAAACCTTGGCCATGCCATTAAAAACAGTGCAAGGGCTCAATCTGAAATACGAAGGCTGCTTTCTCTGAGACAATCGAGAAAACCGGTGATCTGGGGGCGACAAGCCATGATGGTACTCAATACTTATGCCTATGTGCCGGTAAAGCAGTGGACAGATTCCCTGGTCCTGCTGAACAATGAACTCATGCAAAAAAGGGACAGGGAAGAATTTGTATGTTCCGAGAAAAGACCCAGAATCATGATTGCAGGAAGTCCGATGATTTTTCCCAACATGAAGATTCCTTCGTTAATAGAAGAGATGGGGGGAATCGTTGTGTGTGATGAATCCTGTGTCGGTGATCGGTACATGTACGATCCGGTGGGCAACACCGAAAAAAACTTAAAGGATCAACTGGCCGGAATCGCATCGCGGTACATGGCTCCTTGTGTGTGTCCCTCTTTTTCTCCCAATGATGATCGCCTGATTATCATTAAAAGGATGGTTTCAGATTATGGCGTGGATGGGGTGTTATACCATGTATTGAAGGGATGTATTATTTACGACTTTGAAGTTCACAGGCTTGAAAGTGCTTTAAAGGGAAGCGGAATTCCATTGCTGCGCATTGAGACCGATTACAATCCGGAGGATGTGGAACAGTTAAGAACCCGGATTGAGGCGTTTCTTGAGATGTTGAAATCCAGAAAAAAGAAAACAGGAGCAGATAGAAAATGACAAGTTATTACGTGGGAATAGATGCGGGGTCCACCTATATCAAAGTCGTATTTTTAGATGAGAACGGTTTCCTTGTGGGATATGACCGTAAGCCCACCGGCATTGACGCCAATGGCACATCTCAAAAGATTGTAAAAGCCATTGCCGGTGATAACGGTATTGATTCCGGGCACATCAAGCGCATCATGGCAACGGGATACAGCCGGAGAAATATTAAAATTGCCAATGATACGGTGACGGAGATAAAGGCCCATGCCGCCGGTGCCGTGTGGTCGGCTCCAAACGGCAGGCTGGTCCGCACGGTGATCGATATCGGTGGCCAGGACAGCAAGGTGATTGTGATGGACGGGCAGGGTGAGATCGTCAATTTTGCCATGAATGACAAGTGCGCGGCAGGAACCGGAAGATTTATGGAATCCCTGGCAAGGGTGCTGGAGCTTGAAATAGATGAGCTGGGACCCATCTCCATGGAGTCTGATATGCCTTTGGACATTAACAGCACCTGCGTGGTGTTTGCCGAGTCTGAAGTGGTCTCCCTTGTGGCCAGAAACAAAAAACGCGAGGATATTGTCGCCGGTATCCATCTCTCTTTGGCCAGGCGAATTGCCGGAATGGCCAGGAAGACGGGGGCGGAACCGGAGATTCTGCTGACGGGTGGTGGCGGACTTAACAGGGGTATTGCAGAGGCCCTGGAAGAGGCGTTGCTGATGGATATTCATGTACCGGAATATCCCCAATTGAATGGTGCCATTGGTGCGGCACTTACAGCCCAGGCCGATCAGCTTTAAAAAGCGTTTTTAAAATATGGGGACGTAAAAGAATAAATGGGGAATAGGGGTGAATCAAGAACTTGATTTGTTTCACGAATTTCTTTCATAGATTTATTTCAAGCTGTCAACTTTTTGTTGAGTATAACTGCCATGGGCAGACCTCATTCTGATCTCGGTTTGCCCACAACGAAGCATGAAAGAGTGTTAGGCCTATCTACTCTTTCTTATAAAATAAAGGCGCATTCGGCGTCCTTCATATGGCCAGAACGTAGTTTACACCTTTTGGGGGATAATTCCCGAAAGATGGTTTCTTTGATAGAACAAGTTCAAATCAGCAAATGAAGAATACCAAAATTTTTACTATAATTATTGGTGTCCGAAAGGACTTAATAGGGAATCCCGTGTGAATCGGGAACGGATCCGCCGCTGTAACTCTCATTCTTTCCTCCTGTTGGTGGAAAGAAATCTTTTTTTGATTTTTGTGCCACTGTTCGATCCGTTATGAACGGGAAGGCCTCAAAAAAGGTGGGAGGAGTCAGAAGACCTGCCTTTAATTTTTTTGAGTAAAACCTCTCGGGACCATAAGAGCGTTTACTTAAACAAAAAAATTGCTTTATCAGGGATTAAAACGGAATCCCCGTGTCTATTTTTGGATACGGGGATTTTTTTTTGACAAAAAGGAGAAAAAGGTATGCAGTTTAAAATGGCTACAGTGTTTAGAATGATATGTTTGATTAGTTTTATTTTCATTACAGGTTTACCTCAAATAAGCCAGGGGGAGGAAGATGCTGTCACGCTGGATGACGTTGTGGTCACGGCAACCAAACAGATACGGTCAGTCAAGGACACTCCGTCATCCATCACAATCATCACTGCTGAAGATATTGAAAAATCCAATGCACAGACAGTACCCGAGGCCTTGAAAGAAATTCCTGGAGTGGTAGTCGAGGAAAGATATGGGCTTAGTTCCGAGGTCGCTCTTCGGGGCAATGCCTTCAGTAAATATGGCTATACTCTGGTTTTGGTGGATGGGATGCCCATGGTTTCTTCTGATACGGGCAGAGTCTACTGGGAGATGATTCCTCTAAGCAATGTGGAACAGATCGAAGTTGTTATGGGGCCTGGAGCGGCACTATGGGGAGGCAATGCCTTTGGGGGAACGGTGAATATCATCACCAAAAAACCTGAAGTCGGGGCTTCGGCAAAGGTAAGCGGTAAAATAGGCGAATATGGTCTGAGGCATCTGTCTTTTTATGGCTCTGTTTCAGGGGAAAAAGGCTGGAAAAAGGATTTGAGCCTTCAAACGTCCGTTGAGAAAAAACAGGCTGACGGCTGGCGGACCAATTCAGATTATGACAATGAGAATTATTGGCTTAAAGTCGGCAAGGAATTTGATGAGCTAAACGCAGCTATCGACTTAACCGTTTCAAGCAGCCACAGGGACCAGTCAGTTCCGAACTCCATTACCCAGACGATGTGGGACAGCAATGATTTAACCACCCCTAAATCAGATGATTATTATTACGCTTATCATGATGGCCATGTTGATTACCAGAAACTGACGTTTGAAAAAGGAATTGGCCAAACTTCAAGCATAAAAGCAAATGTATATAACCGTCATAAAGAATATGATTATCTTTATACCAGGTTTACCAGAGTTGACAATAAAACCATTGGAGGTGGACTTGAATATGACTTAAAACTGGGGAAGCATTCACTGGTTGTGGGAGCGGACGTCGAGAATAATGACCTTTATAAGATAACGGTAAAGCATGATTCCGATTATAATCCGGACTGGTCAAACCTTAAATCCAAAAAAGATCTTCAAACAGATATAAATAA
>NZ_BAAHYK010000076.1:0-14384 GCF_054657595.1 Desulfocicer niacini | reverse complement strand
GGATCCTCTGATAATGGGGGTATCATCTCCAGGGAACTCATATTTATCAAGCAGTTCCTGGAGCTCCATCTCAACCAACTCAATAAGCTCTTCGTCGTCCACCATGTCGCATTTATTGAGAAATACAACAATGCTGGGCACACCCACCTGACGGGCAAGCAGAATGTGCTCACGTGTCTGGGGCATGGGGCCGTCATCGGCACTTACCACCAGAATTGCACCGTCCATCTGGGCAGCACCGGTGATCATATTTTTAATATAGTCGGCATGGCCGGGGCAGTCAACGTGGGCGTAATGACGGTTTGCCGTCTCGTACTCCACATGGGCCGTTGCAATGGTAATACCCCGTTCACGTTCCTCGGGAGCCTTATCAATCTCATCAAAGGGAATATAAGTACCATGACCGGCAAGGGCTGCGTGCTTGGTGATTGCAGCTGTAAGCGTGGTCTTGCCATGGTCAATGTGCCCGATGGTCCCAATGTTGACATGCGGCTTGGTCCGCTCGAATTTTTCCTTAGCCATTTTAAATTTTCCTCCCTGAAATCTTAACAGGACGTTTTAAATTTTCTTTAAAAACTACCATCTAAAATGGGCAAAAGCTTTGTTTGCCTCGGCCATTTTATGGGTATCTTCTTTCTTTTTCATGGCACCGCCACGCTCATTGAATGCGTCCATCAACTCAGCTGCGAGCTTGTTGGCCATTCCTTTTTCAGACCGCTTGCGACTGAAGGTCAGTAACCAGCGAAAGGCCAGAGCTGTCTGCCTTGAAGGCTTTATTTCCGTGGGCACCTGATAGGTTGACCCTCCCACCCGACGGGATTTCACTTCCACGGATGGCCGGACATTGTTGATCGCCTTTTCAAATACGTCCAACGGTGTTTCCCCGGATCTTTTTTCAATGAGATCCATCGCATCATTGAACACCCGCACAGCGACGCTTCGCTTACCATCTTTCATCACACAGTTGACAAACTTGGAAACAAGGGTTTTTTCGCCCTTAGCCCCCATGGTCAAGTGTCCTGAAACTATTTTTTTTCTTGCCATACATCCACCAATTTCTTAAACTGATTCAATTGATCCCGGACAAATTTCAACCCAGCCAAAAAACTTATTTGGGTCGTTTTGCACCATACTTTGACCTGCCCTGCCTTCTGTCTTCAACCCCGAGCGTATCCAGTGTACCCCTCACTATGTGATAACGTACACCGGGAAGATCCTTGACCCTCCCGCCCCTGACAAGAACAACAGAGTGCTCCTGCAGGTTATGCCCCATGCCGGGAATATAAGCGGCGACTTCCATGCCGGTTGTC
This sequence comes from Desulfocicer niacini, assembly GCF_054657595.1. Lineage (NCBI taxonomy): Bacteria > Pseudomonadati > Thermodesulfobacteriota > Desulfobacteria > Desulfobacterales > Desulfobacteraceae > Desulfocicer > Desulfocicer niacini. Next base: position 13,074 of record NZ_BAAHYK010000076.1, on the reverse strand, counting down.
AACCGGACCCTTGCAACTTTTCTTAATGCAGAGTTCGGTTTTTTGGGCGTAGACGTATACACCCTGGTGCAGACACCTCGTTTCTGGGGCCCGCCCTTCAAAGCCGGGGTTCCCTGCTTCTTTTCCGCCTTTGCCCGTCCCTTTCTTACCAGTTGATTAATGGTTGGCATACCTTTATAAAACTCCTTATCGAATGATTTCGAACAATCTTATGTGACAAAATGTTGAATTATTATATAAAACACCCAAACTTGTCAAGCTTTTTTATCCTATGGTCCTGTTTGAACCCATGGAAATTAATTTTCCACGGTTTCAATCTCCAGCCCCTTGTAGGCGGCAAATCCGGTTCCAGCGGGAATCAAACGCCCCATGATGACATTTTCTTTCAGCCCGTTCAGGCTATCATATCTTCCCTGAATACTGGCCTCTGTGAGCACCTTGGTGGTTTCCTGGAAGGAGGCGGCTGAAATAAAACTGTCTGTGGCCAATGAGGCCTTTGTAATTCCCAGAATCAACGGCTCTCCCCTGGCTGGCTCACCCCCTTTCATGACGATGTCCCGATTGGTTTCGGCAAACCGGTCACGATCCACCTGCTCATCGGGAATAAAGCTGGTATCCCCAACCTCCAGCACCTTCACTCGGCGCATCATCTGGCTGATGATCACCTCTATGTGCTTATCATTGATGCGAACCCCCTGAAGTCGGTAAACTTCCTGAACCTCATCCACCAGGTACCGGGCCAGTGCCACTTCACCCTTGATATTGAGAATATCCTGGGGATTGGCAGATCCGCCGATGAGGGGCTCTCCCGCCTTTACATAATCACCGTCATAGACATTCACATGACGTCCTTTGGGAATCAGATATTCTTTTTTATCCCCGACATCGGTGGGGGTAATGGTTACCTTTTGCTTGCCCTTGGTGCCCTTGGAGACCGAAACATAGCCATCAATTTCCGTCAGCACACTGGGCTCTTTGGGCTTTCGAACCTCAAACAGCTCGGCCACCCGGGGCAGACCACCGGTGATATCCTTGGTTTTGGTGGTGGCACGGGGAAGCTTGGCAATGACATCACCTGCCATGACCTCATCGTCATCGTCCTTCATCAAAATGGCATGCACCGGCAGAAAATACATGGCATTGGCGGAGGCTCCGGGAAGTTTAATGCCCTTACCATCTTTATCTTTAATGGTAATTCTGGGACGAACATCCGAAGATTTTCCCTCAATGATGGTACGGGAAACTTTACCGGTTACCGGGTCAATCTGCTCTTGAACGGTGTTTCCCACCTCAATGTCTGCGTACCGGGCACGCCCGCTGACTTCCGTGATAATGGGAGTGGTAAAGGGGTCCCACGAGGCAAGAACATCGCCCACTTCCACTTCCTGTCCATTCCTCACATGCAAGGTGGCGCCATAAATAACATCTTCCTTGGCCCGTTCACGCCCCTCGGGACCAGTAATGGAAAAACCGCCCCCTTTTCTGTTCATGACGATCTGCTCCTGGCTTGCCGTGGTAACGATCTGGATATTTTCATTGAGCTTGACAATACCGGCCACCCGGGCCTTGATCTCAGCCACTTCCACCTTTCGACTGGCGGTACCACCGATGTGAAAAGTTCTCATGGTCAGCTGGGTTCCCGGCTCTCCGATGGACTGGGCAGCCATTATCCCTATGGCCTGGCCGATCTCAACGGTTTTACCATGGGCAAGATCCCGGCCATAACATTTGGCACACACCCCGTACCTGGATTTACAGGTAAGAACAGATCGGATTTTAACACTGGTTACACCGGCAGACTCAATTTTTTCCACCAGCTTTTCGTCCAGCTCCATTCCCTTGTCTGCGAGCAGGGTGTTTTTGTATGGATCAATCACTGGGGCCTGAACCACACGCCCCAGAATTCTCTCACCAAGGGTCTGTATAACCTCTCCACCTTCAAGAAGGGATTCCACCTCCACACCCATCAGGGTGCCACAGTCATCTTCCATAACAGTGCAGTCCTGGGCCACATCGGCCAGACGACGGGTAAGATACCCTGAGTTTGCCGTTTTCAAAGCGGTATCTGCAAGACCCTTTCTGGCACCATGGGTGGAAATAAAATACTGAAGCACCGTCAACCCTTCACGGAAACACGCCGTGATGGGGGTTTCAATGATCTCACCGGAGGGTTTTGCCATGAGGCCACGCATGCCGGCCAGCTGACGCATTTGATCCTTACTTCCCCTGGCCCCGGAATCCGCCATCATGTAAACGGCGTTGAGAATGTCATCCGAAGCATCTGGGCCACCAGGGCTTTTCATTACGGCCATCATGGCATCGGCAATGTCATCAGTGCTCTTGGCCCAGATATCAACAACCTTATTATATTTTTCACCCTGGGTGATTAACCCCTCTGCATACTGCTGCTTGATTCCCTGTACCTGCTCTTCGGACTTGCGGATAATATCCCATTTACCATCGGGAATAATCATATCATCAATGCAGATGGAAAGACCTCCCAGAGTGGAATACCGGTAGCCGATATCCTTGAGACGGTCGGCCAAAATAACGGTCTCTTTCAGGCCGATATTCCGGTAGGCATAATCCACAAGCCCCCGCACAGCACCCTTGTCCATGAGCCGATTCAAAAGTTCAAAGGGAATGGTCACTTTGCGCTCATCCACCCTGAAGATATTAAAGCGCCCGCCATACTCCACCAGATCCGAATACTGTCCTTCCAAAAGGCCATACAGCTGAGTTAAGACAATTTCCGTGACCTGAAAATAATTCTGAAATTCCTTGCTGGTAAGAATCCCGGTCTGGGTCTTGACCACCGGGTCTTCCCCCTGCCCGGCCTCTTCAAGCACAGCCTTGTAATCCTGGCCTTTTTTCAACTGCGCCAGCACGGCCTCAGCTTTTTCCCTGCTGGAAAACCCAAGACAATCCATGGACAAAAGGGTGTCGCCGGGAATGATTTCCCACAAAAGAATTCGGCCGGTGGTGGTTTCATGGATCACTCCGTCAATGCGGACCTTGATCTTTGCATGCAGATCCAGGGCCTTTGAATCAAAGGCGGAACGTACTTCACCAATACTTGAAAATAAAATACCCTCCCCCTTTTTGCCGGATGCTTCACGGGTCATGTAGTAAATCCCCAGAACAATATCCTGGGTGGGAACAATCACCGGCTGACCATTGGCGGGGGAAAGAATATTATTACTTGCCAGCATCAATACCCGGGCTTCAAGACGGGCCTCCAAGGAAAGGGGAACATGCACCGCCATCTGGTCACCGTCAAAGTCGGCATTAAAGGCGGGACACACCAGGGGATGCAGCTGAATGGCCTTTCCTTCAATCAGGATGGGCTCAAAGGCCTGGATTCCCAGACGATGCAGGGTGGGCGCCCGGTTGAGCATCACCGGATATTCCCGGACCACATGGTCCAGCGCATCCCACACGGCAATTTCTTCGCGTTCCACCATCTTCTTGGCACTCTTTACGGTGGACACAAGCCCCTTTTTCTCAAGGTAGTTGTAAATAAAGGGCTTGAAAAGTTCAAGGGCCATCTTCTTTGGCAGGCCACACTGATGAAGCCGCAAATCAGGACCCACAGTAATAACGGTACGTCCAGAATAATCCACGCGCTTTCCCAGAAGATTCTGGCGAAAGCGGCCCTGCTTTCCCTTGAGAGTGTCACTTAAAGACTTCAGGGGTCTTTTGTTAGTACCGGTGACCACCCTGCCGTGACGTCCATTGTCAAAAAGAACATCCACGGACTCCTGGAGCATGCGTTTCTCGTTGCGCACAATGATATCCGGGGCATTGAGATCCATCAGGCGTTTTAGGCGGTTATTCCGGTTAATCACCCGTCGGTACAGATCATTGAGGTCCGAGGTGGCAAACCGGCCTCCCTCCAGGGGAACCAGAGGTCTTAAATCCGGTGGAAGCACGGGAATGGCTGTCATGATCATGCGGGTGGGACTAAGTCCGGAATTAAGGAAAGCATCCACCACCTTGAGCCGTTTGGACATTTTCTGCCGTTTGGCTACGGATTTAGTGGTGGTAATTTCCTCCCTAAGCTCATCATACACGGCCTTCAGATCAATTTCTTCCAGCAGCTTAAGGATGGCTTCGGCTCCGATCCCCACTTCAAATTCTCCGGGGCCAAACACTTCCATGGCCTCATGGTATTTCTCATCGGACAACAGCTGGTACTTGGAAAGATCAGTTTCTCCGGGATCAATGACCACGTAGGAATCAAAATAAAGGACTTTTTCAAGATTTTTAAGGGTCAGATCCAGCACATTACCGATCTTGCTGGGCAGACTCTTTAAAAACCAGATGTGGGACACCGGACAGGCGAGCTCAATGTGTGCCATACGTTCCCGGCGAACCTTGGATTGAATCACCTCCACGCCGCACTTTTCACACACCACACCCCGGTGCTTCATGCGTTTGTACTTACCGCAATTACACTCATAATCCTTGGTGGGACCAAACACCTTGGCACAGAAAAGACCATCTCGTTCGGGTTTAAACGTCCGATAATTGATGGTTTCAGGTTTTTTTATCTCTCCATGGGACCACTCTCTGACCTGATCAGAAGAAGCAAGGCCGATCTGGACACCTTTATAAATCTTGGGATCTTTTGGCTTGGCAAAGAAATCGTATATGGTTTCCAATATCTTCTCCTTAATTCTTTCCTTCAATAAGATTTATATCCAGCCCCAGACTCTGAAGCTCTTTGGTCAGCACCCTGAAGGATTCCGGCATTCCGGGCTCAAGTACGTTCTGGCCCTTTACAATCTTTTCATACATACGGGTTCGTCCGGTCATGTCATCGGACTTGACGGTGATAAATTCCTGGAGGGCATGTGCCGCTCCATAGGCTTCCATGGCCCACACTTCCATCTCACCCAGTCTCTGTCCACCAAACTGGGCCTTTCCACCCAGGGGTTGCTGGGTAACCAGGGAATAGGGACCAATGGAACGAGCATGGAGTTTGTCATCCACCAGATGATGGAGTTTGAGCATATACATAATACCAACGGTGATGGGCTTGTCAAAGGCCTCACCGGTTCTTCCGTCATAAAGGACGGATTGCCCGGATGGACTCAGGCCGGCATAGGAAATAAGGGATTTAATTTCCTCCTCCGAGGCCCCGTCAAAAACCGGAGTTGCCATATGCACACCGTTTTTATAGTAATTTGAAAATGCGATTAGGTGATCGTCATCCATTTCATCAACGGCCTTCACAAAGGCTTTTTCATCTTCATGGACCAGTTCGGGCATGGTTTCATCCAGGGTATAATGGCGTGCAAAGTCAAAATCCTTTATATCCTCCACATCGGTGATTTTCTTCTTCAGGGGCGGGGTGGTAAAAATCCGTTTCAGGCGTTTTTTTAACTCATCATGCTTTTTTTCTTCCATGAGATCTTCAATCTGACGACCCAGTCCCCTTGCTGCACACCCCAGATGAATTTCAAGAATCTGCCCAACGTTCATTCGGGAGGGAACTCCCAGGGGATTGAGTACCATGTCCACGGTGCGGCCATCTTCAAAATAGGGAAGATCCTCAATGGGGAGAATTCGGGAGACAACACCCTTATTTCCATGACGTCCCGCCATCTTATCCCCCACGGAGAGCACCCGCTTCATGGCCACATTGACCTTAATAAGCTTTAACACACCCGGGGGAAGATCATCACCCTTTTCAAAACGGTTGACCTGTCGGTTAAAATGATCTCTGGCATCCTGGATCTGTTTTTCCGCACGCTCCAGAATGGCATGAGCCGTCTCCGTGACATGGGGATCATCAACGGCCAGGGCCATAAGATCCGAAACGGAAAGACCTTCAAAAACACCTGTTTCCACCGCTGTGCCAGATGGAATCAACACTCGTTTTCCCCGTTTCAGATGGGTGGATGTAGTGTGCCCTGCCAAGGCGGATTCAAGTCTTTCCCATACAAACTCCGTAATAATACGGACTTCATCATCTCTGTTTTTTTCCAGATTGACTATTTCCAGATCTTCAATGCTCCGGGTACGATCATCCTTGGCCATGCCCCTTCTGGAAAACACCTTGGCATCAATGACAATGCCTTCAACTCCCGGAGGAACCCGAAGGGAGGTATCCTTTACGTCTCCGGCTTTTTCACCAAAAATGGCCCGGAGCAGCTTTTCTTCGGGGGACAGCTGGGTCTCTCCCTTGGGGGTAACCTTTCCCACCAGGATATCACCGGGCTTTACCTCAGCACCCAGACGAATAATACCACTTTCGTCCAGATCTTTAAGGGCGTCCTCCCCCACATTGGGGATATCTCTGGTAATCTCTTCCTTACCAAGCTTGGTATCCCTTGCCACCACCTCAAATTCTTCAATATGAACAGAGGTGTAAACACCGTCTTTCACCAGCCGCTCGCTGACCAGAATGGAATCCTCGTAGTTGTAACCGCCCCAAGGCATAAAGGCCACCACCACATTTTTCCCCAGTGCAAGCTCCCCAAGGTTCGTGGATGGCCCATCGGCGATAACCTGATTTTTCTTGATCTTCTCACCCTTGTGTACAATGGGTCGATGGTTGAAACAGGTATTCTGGTTGGAACGGACAAACTTGGAACAGGTGTATACGGAAACAAGGCTTGTGGCATCCTTATCATCGGCATCATTATTTTTGACCACAATGCGTTTGGCATCCACATCCACCACTTCACCGTCTTCATCGGCCACAATGGAAACCCCGGAATCCCTGGCAACAACACCTTCAATACCGGTGCCCACCAAGGGGGCCTCACTTCGAATCAGGGGAACCGCCTGGCGCTGCATGTTGGACCCCATGAGTGCCCTGTTGGCATCATCGTTTTCAAGAAACGGAATCAGAGAGGCTGAAACCGAAACCAGCTGGTTAGGAGAGACATCCATGAACTGGATTTCATCTCTATCAACCATTTCAAAGTTACCTTCCACCCGGCAGGTGACCTGATCCCTTAAAAAATTACCCTCATCGTCGAGGATGGCATTGGCCTGGGCAATGGGATGCTGTTTTTCTTCAAAGGCGGAAAGATGTCGGATCTGTCTGGTTACCTGGCCATTGCTGGCGGTACGGTAGGGGGTTTCAACAAACCCGAAGCGATTCACCCGGGCAAAGGTACAGAGGGAAACAATCAACCCGATGTTGGGTCCTTCCGGTGTTTCAATGGGGCAGATCCTGCCATAATGGGAGGGATGAACATCCCGGACTTCAAAACCGGCTCTCTCCCGGGTAAGTCCCCCCGGTCCCAGGGCGCTTAATCGACGCTTGTGGGTGGTTTCTGAAAGGGGATTGGTCTGATCCATGAACTGTGACAGCTGACTGGTACCAAAAAATTCTCTCACCACTGCGGATACGGGCTTAGGGTTCACCAGATCATGGGGCATCATGGCATCAACTTCCTGCATGCTCATGCGCTCTTTTATGGCCCGCTCCATACGCACAAGTCCGATGCGGTATTGATTTTCCAGGAGTTCCCCCACGGCCCTGACCCGACGGTTACCCAGGTGATCAATGTCATCCACGGCCCCCTGGGTATCCTTTAATTCTGCAAGGGTGGCCGCGGTGAGCAGGATATCTTCCTTTCTAAGGGTTTTAACCTGAATGTCCGTGTTTACCCCCAGACGATGGTTCATTTTTAGACGTCCCACATCGGAAAGATCATAATAGGCAGACTTGAAAAAAAGATGATCAATGAAGTCCTGGGCAACCTCGGGGGTTGCCGGATTTCCGGGGCGAAGCCGTCGGTATATCTCAATTAAGGCTTCGGATCGGGAGGTCACCTTGTCAACAAAGAGGGTTTTGCGCATGGAATCGGAACTATAGGAATCCACATAAAGGATACGAAAGGTATCACGTCCCTGCTCAATAATTTTGTCAAGGATTTCCTTGTCAATGAGATCACCTGCCCGGACAATGACTTCATCGGTCATAGGGTCCACAAGGGTTTCGGCAAACCCCTTACCAAACAGTTCTTCCTCGGCAATGGGAATATAGTCTAGACCTGAGGCTTGTAGCTGCTTTAATCCACGCTGGGTAAAAAGACGACCTTTTTTCACCACCACTTCATCTGTTCCTGGCAAGAGCACATCAAAGCTTGCCCGCTGGCGTTTCAAGTGCTTGGGAATAAACTCTTTAAAGAAAATTCCGTCCTTAAGGATAATCTTTTCCTTTTCATAGAAAAAACTCAGAATATCTTCATTGGTGTATCCAAATGCCTTAAAAAGGATGGTCACCGGAAATTTCCGTCGGCGGTCAATGCGTATGTTGACAATGTCCTTGGGATCAATCTCCATGTCAATCCAGGAGCCCCGCACGGGAATAATCCGTGCCGTATAAACGATCTTACCCGAGGAATGATTCTTGCCTTTATCATGATCGAAGAAAACGCCGGATGATCTGTGAAGCTGACTGACAACAGCGCGCTCTGTACCATTGATGATGAAGGTTCCCCGTCGGGTCATCAATGGAATGGTTCCAAAATATATTTCCTGTTCTTTGATGTCCCGGATGGTTGTAACACCGGCTTCTTTATCAACATCATAGACAGCAAGCCTGACCCGGATATTCACCGGGATTTCGTATGTCATCCCCCTACTGGTACACTCCTGTATGGAATGTTTTATTTCACCAAAGGAATAGGATACGTACTCAAGGGAGGAGGTGCCGGTGAAATCCTTGATGGGGAAAACCGATTTAAACACCGAATGTATTCCTGTATCCTCCCTGTTCTCGGGAAGGACATCCCTTTGTAGGAAACGTTCAAAGGAGGTGCGCTGCATTCCGATAAGATCCGGAATATCAACCACCCTACTCTTACTTCCAAACTCTTTTCTGATGCGCTTGTGTGCCAGAAGGCTCCCGGTCATGGTATCTCCAAATAATGGTTTATTATAACCGTGAAAGCGGAGACAGAGTCCATAAGACCTTGCCTCCGCATCGTGTGAGTGCAAATTACAAATTTTTTCAAGTACTTAAAGTATACTCATATTATTTAAGCGTTACCTGTGCGCCAGCTGCTTCAAGCTGTTCTTTGACTTTTTCAGCTTCTTCCTTGGCAATGCCCTCTTTTACCGGTTTGGGAGCACCGTCAACCAATGCTTTGGCTTCTTTCAGACCCAGACCGGTGATGGCACGAACCTCTTTGATGACGCCGATTTTCTTGTCACCAGCGGTTTCAAGAATAACATCAAATTCAGTCTGCTCTACAGCAGCTGCAGCTTCTCCGCCGGCCGGAGCAGCCATGGCCATGGCCACGGGAGCGGCAGCAGAAACACCAAATTTTTCCTCGAGCTCTTTCACCAGATCGGAAAGCTCAAGAACGCTCATGTTTGCAATAAATTCTATGACATCTTCTTTGGTTACATCACCCATTGTTTTATCTCCTTAAACGCGCAGTGCGTATTTTCATCGTAGGTATATATTTTAAATAATTTTTTATGCAGCTTCTTTCTGATCTTTGATGGCCGTCACAACATTTAACAAGGACACAGGCACCGCATTGAGTACCCGGACCATGGACGTGGGCACGGCATTCATGACGGACAGCACCTGGGCAAGAAGGACTTCCCTTGAAGGCATTGTAGCAAGGGCCTTGATATCATCAATGGAAAGCGCCTTTCCATTCATGGCTCCCGTCTTGATCTCAAGCTTCTGGTTATCCTTGGCAAATTTAACCAGAATCCTTGCCGGGGCAACCGGATCATCTTTACAGGTTACAACTGCATTGGGACCCTTGAAAGCGGCATCAATCACAGAGGCATCAGTCCCCTGGGCGGCCATGGAAAGCAGTGTATTTTTCACCACTTCCAGGTTGGCACCCTCCTTGCGAAGTTCAGCCCTCAATGCGGTCATAGCCTCAACATCCAACCCCTTGTAATCCACAATCAAAGCGATCTTGGACTCGGACAGCCTGGTATTCAGGCCTGAAACCAGCTCTTTTTTTTCAGATAAGTTCAATATTCAAACACCTCCTTCCCAAACATTAATTTTTTCAGAGGTGCCGACTGCGCCAAAACATAACGCTGTCTCGGCAGGCCGGCATCGCCGATTAAACACAAAACATTTATTGTGCACCTACTGTCTTTGACAGACAAACAGTATTTTAATTATATTGTTCTCGATCCACTTTCTCTGGTCATTTTTTTCAACTCAATACAATGAATTAAAAATTCAGGCATTTTCTTTCAATCGTCTCTTATTAAAAGAAACTAACGTAAAGGCTTACAAAAAATGAACAAACTGCAGATATCAGTGATCAACCTTTATTTAATGAACCAGCATCCTTAAGATATGTCAAAACCCAACCTGCATTCCCCCGTAAAATAGCTGGGGGGGGGTGAAATAATGTCATCGTCAATCAAGACAGCCAAGCAGAATCAGTATTCAAATGAGAGAAGGGATGTTGGAACATTATTTTACTTGATCAGAACGGGATCGATTTTGATACCAGGACCCATGGTGGTTGAAACAGTGATTCCCTGGACATAGGTACCTTTACTTGCGGCAGGCTTCAGGGCAACAACCTTTAACACAAAGGCTTTGACATTCTCCACCAGCTTTTCAACCCCAAAAGAGGCTTTTCCCACAGGGGCGTGTATAATACCTGCTTTTTCAACCCGAAAATCAATTTTACCGGCCTTAAGCTCTTCAATGGCCCGGGCCACCTCAAAGGTAACCGTACCGGTTTTGGCATTGGGCATAAGACCTCTTGGCCCGAGAACTCGACCCAGCTTTCCCACGGTTCCCATCATATCGGGGGTGGCAATGGCGCGATCAAAACCGAACCAACCACCTTTAATTTTTTCCACGATTTCATCGTTGGCAATGAAATCAGCACCTGCATCCAGAGCCTCTTTTTCTTTTTCACCCTTGGCAAACACAAGCACCTTCACCTCTTTACCCAGACCATTGGGAAGGACAACCGTCCCCCGAACCATCTGGTCGGCATGTCTTGGATCAACACCCAGTTTTACTGCAACATCAACAGTCTCGTCAAATTTTGCAAAGGATGAAGAGAGTGAGATCTCTATGGCTTTATCAAAATCGTATCTTGCTTGCCTGTCGATCTTCTTCACAATTTCCGTATATTTCTTACCATGCTTAGGCATTTTATGTCACTCACTCCTTAATAACGGTTAAACAACCTCTATCCCCATGCTTCTGGCAGTTCCTGCAATAATATTGACAGCCGCATCGACATCATTGGCATTGAGATCTTCCATTTTTAAATTTGCAATCTCCACCAGCTGATCCCGGGTGACCTTTCCCACTTTGTTTCGATTGGGCTCACCGGAACCCTTGGCAATATTTGCGGCCTTTCTGAGCAACATGGAGGCTGGCGGTGTTTTTGTGATAAAGGAAAAAGTTCTATCCTGAAATACAGTAATAACCACCGGAATAATTGAGCCGGCGTCATTTGCGGTCCGGGCGTTAAAAGCCTTACAGAAATCCATTATATTTACGCCATGCTGACCCAGAGCTGGTCCAATTGGCGGAGACGGATTGGCCTTACCGGCTGCAACCTGAAGTTTAATCTGCGCCATCACTTTTTTTGCCATTTTCTTTTACTCCTGACACATGCTTTAATGTTTCTAATTTTATATTTTCGTCACCTGAACGAAATCAAGCTCCACAGGTGTTGCCCTGCCAAAAATACTGACCAGAACCTTCACCTTGCCCTTTTCCGGGTTAACCTCTTCCACCGTTCCATTAAAATTCACAAATGGACCGTCGGCCACCCTGACATCATCACCAATTTCGAAAAAATATTTGGGCTGGGGCTTGGATTTCCCAAGTTCCATACGCTCAACAATATCGGCAGCTTCTTTTTCACTGATGGGTGCAGGCCTGTTCTTGCCCCCCAGAAATCCGGTCACCTTGGCTGTGGACGTTACAATATGCCACGTCTCATCATTGAGCTCCATGTTCACCAGAATATATCCTGGATAAAATTTCCGGGAAGATTCTTTCTTTTTGCCATTAACAAGCTCGACAACGTGCTCTGTGGGAACCAGAACGTCTCCGAATTTGTCTGAGCATCTCGCGTTCTTTATCCGATCTTCCAAAGCCAGTTTTACTTTTTGTTCATAGCCTGAATAAACATGAACCACATACCATTTGAGAGACAATTTCAACTCCCTATTTTATGCCAGAACGATCTGAACAAGCTTTGACAAACTGATATCCACCAAACCAAGAAAGGCGCCAAGAATAAATACCAGGACAATAACCACAAGCGTTGAGCCGGCAGTCTGCTTCCGGGACGGCCAAGTGACTTTTTTAAGTTCCACCCGGACTTCCCTCAAAAACTGCACGCCCTTTTGAATAAAATTGGGCTCGGAAGGAATAGTCACAGCAGCAGCACGGGCATCCCCACGTCGCTGGGTCGGCTTGGCGGGCGAAGTTACCGGCTGGGCTGAGCTTTCACCGCCGGACACCTCTTGAGGGGTCTCACGTTTTCGGACTTTGTCCGATGTTATTTTTTTCTTCTGCAACCGTGCCATAACACTCCTGTTGAATACACCTGCCCTTAAAAAGCATTGTATTGTTTATCAGAAATTCACAAAGAAAAGCCATTGTCCACAAATAAAAATGGCAGGTCAGGAGGGAGTCGAACCCCCAGCATCCGGATTTGGAGTCCGGCGCTCTACCAATTAGAGCTACTGACCTGCATCAACAAACAAAACTGATTGGTTAAAATATTTTTGAATCTACTATTGCATCAGCCCATGGCCTACTTGGTCTCTTTATGCAGAACGTGCTTCTTGCAGAATCGGCAATATTTTTCAAACTCAAGTTTATCCGGTGTTGTTCGTTTGTTTTTTGTCGTTGTATAATTTTTTCGCTTGCACTCTGTGCATGAAAGCGTGATATTTACTCTTGCCACAAGAAACTCCCTTGGATTCTATTCGATCAGATTCTATTCGATAATTTCGCCGATAACACCGGCACCAACCGTGCGTCCACCTTCCCTGATGGCAAACCGAAGCTCTTTTTCCATGGCAATGGGGGCAATGAGTTCCGCTGAAATACTTGCGTTATCTCCGGGCATGATCATCTCA
>NZ_BAAHYK010000075.1:0-16311 GCF_054657595.1 Desulfocicer niacini | reverse complement strand
GCTTCTGCAGCCTTAGAATGGTCAATGATTATGAACGGCTATTTTATCTGCCCATTCTTCAACATCTTACAACGCTTCAGGATGAAGATTGCCGCCAGGCCCGGGAAATGGCACACTTGGAGAATCGCCTTCGCAATCTGTGGGGAAAAATTTCCATTGCTCTGCCTTGCCAGACCCGCAAAGGTCCCTTCAGAACCGGGGAATCCTTTCAGGTGACAGTGGTGGTCTCCATGGGAGAATTAACTCTGGAAGAGCTGGTTGTGGAACTTTACGCAGGGTACATGAAATCCGTGGATTCCCTCAAGGGAATTCAAACGCTTCCCATGACCATGGTCGAAACCCTGGGAGATGGTCATTTCCGTTATGCCTGTGAGGTGCCGTGCCGGTTTTCCGGTCGTTTCGGGTTTACCGTCAGGGTCATGCCCGCAGGAGATGATTGCATGAAATTTCTTCCAGGTTTGATCACCTGGGCTTGAGGGTTTGAAGGTCCAGAGGTTCAATAATGGCTGTGATTCTCGGGAGCGTGAGTCCTGGGGTTTGATTGTAATATGGATTACCGTAATTTTAATCCGATTGGTTTTATGGGCTTTTAAGTGAAAAGGGGGCTTGGTCATGAGATGGGCCACACGCCATTATGCAAGATCATAAGCATTTAGAATATAAGCAAATATATTTTTAATGCCCGTTGAGTTGGCCGAGCTTGTGATCAAGCCCTGAAAAAGGCGGCCTTGAATGGCCCAGCTTGTGATCACGCCCTTATTGTTTTGCAGGTCTCCGGATTCCCAATTTAGCCATTCGAGATTCCAATGTTGTTGGTTTTAATCCCAGAATGCTTGCGGCTCCGTTGTCTCCCCTGATGCACCAATTCGTCATTTCAAGGGTGGCAAGAATATGTTTTTTTTGTATGTCTTCAAGGGTTTGTGGCTGATATTCAAATTCTTCCTGATGGGATGGCAGTTCTATTTGGAGTGTCCTTCCGGTGTTGATAATCAGAGATCTTTCTATGATATTTTTAAGCTCCCGGACATTGCCGGGCCAGTGATAATTGCACAATGTCTCCATGTTGGAACGAGAAATTTTATCTATGCGTTTACCCATTTTTTCACAGAATTTTCTGACAAAGAACCAGACAAGGGGAGGAATGTCAGCGCGGCGTTCGCGAAGGGGAGGAATAATAATGGGGAATACATTTAATCTATAGTATAAATCCCTTCGAAATTCGCCCGCTTTAACGGCTTTAAGAAGATCTCTGTTGGTGGCGGCAATCACCCGAACATCTGCGGAGATTGTGGTTTGCCCTCCCAAACGTTCAAACTGTTTCTCCTGGAGAACCCGCAAAAGTTTTGCCTGAAGAGGTAAAGAGAGCTCTCCGATTTCATCCAGGAAAAGAGTCGATTTGTCTGCCAGTTCAAAACGACCAATGCGTTTGGATTCAGCACCGGTGAAAGCCCCTTTCTCATGGCCGAACAATTCACTTTCCACGAGGTTTGAAGGCAGGGCAGCACAATTGACGATGACTTTTGGATGTTGCTTACGATTGCTTAGCTTGTGTATGGTTTGTGCCATTAATTCTTTACCGGTGCCTGTTTCTCCCAGAATCAGCACAGTGGTGTCCATTTTAGCAACTTGTTCTGCCTTGATTAATACATCTTTAATTGTGTCTCCATGTCCAATGAATTCTTCATGTGAGTATTGCAGATCAATTTCTTCTCTTAGATAGGTGTTTTCCGCCTCAAGCCGATCTTTGAGATTTTTGATTTCGGAAAAAGCCTTGTGGAGTTCTAATTCCGCTGTTTTCCGCATCAAGGCGTTGGCAAAGACAATCCCGAGCATTTTAAGGCGTTGAACCAGCATGTCGGGCCATTGTCGTTCTGACTTTAAGCAGGCAAATCCAACCACGCCTAAAAATGATCCTCCCACGGCCAATGGAATAAGTACACTGGATTTTATACCCTGTTTCAGGCAGTGCCGTTTTTCTTCCACCGCTTCTTCCGGAAGGTTATCGGGGTTTGTCATCACAATGGGCATGCATTTATAAAGCCTGTGGCTATACCAGGGTTGTTGCTCATTGAGAATTAAATCAGGCATGGGGGTAACCCCGGGAACTGCGAACGAATGGGTAACCCTAAGTTTTTTTCGATCATTGGTAAATTGAGCTACACTGCATCGATCAATGTTTAAGGCTTCGGAAATTCGCTGAAGTACCTCTTCAATTTTAATATCGATCTGAGTTGCCGGTAAATTTACGAATTTAGTGGATATATCTGTCAGCAGGGTTTCAAATTGAAGCTGTTGTTCAATGGAATGAGATGCCGATGGAGCACTGTGAATTGTCTGGAGTGTCGTCATGTGCATTTTATTCTATTTTGTTAAAATGTTGTCGGTTAGATAAAAAAAATATACTCAGTGCCAACAGATATCAAGAATTTTTTTAATAAAATTTAAGGTTTGCTCACATCTTCGGCCACTTTAAGTGGCTAATAAAAAATATTTATCGGTCTCGTTAGCTATTTTTATTCTTATCTTTGATTTTCATGTTATTGTGACAAGAGAATTAGAAAAAAAATTTGGGTTCTGGCTCGTCCAGGTTAGGTTTAATCCGTTTGAATGACAATTATCCATCCTTGATTAAAGGGATCCGTCTGTATTAATTCCGGTGTTTGCTCAAGTTTGTTATTTACCTCAATAATTGTGCCGTTCATGGGCATTTTAAGTTCAACGGTTGTCCTTAAAGAGCAAATAAGGCCAAATAGACATCCCTGGGACAGTTTTTCCCCAACCTCCGGTAATTCTATGAGAATCAATTCCCCTAATTTGTTGCTCACATGATTTGAAATGCCTATCCGGAGACTGTCTCCATGCACACGATACCAAAAAGATTCATCAAACATCAAAAGGTTTTTGAAGGATTGATGGATGTCTTTATTACGCTTTTTATGCGAATTTATATAATGGGCGTGAATTTTCCCGGGCAGGTATGGCTGGTTTCCCATACCCTCAACTATATTCATAGTTATTTCAGGGTTGCACAAATAATTTTTGAATTCATTGGATGATAATTTCATGAAATCACCTGTTTGTATTTCAATATTCTGAAAATGGGAAGACCTTAGCAGATTTATGGCCGTTATGACCAAGCCTGGAGTGTCTAAAAATCCACCTTTTGCCCCTTTTTTCTTTCTCGGTTTTTGAACCCGGCTAAAATTGCAGTCCTTTTTTAGAGATGTTTCAACAACCCGAGAGAGGGGCAAAAAGTGAGCAAACGGAAATGGCAGATTTAGACACCCCAGACCAAACCTGCCACTTATTTATCCTGCCATCAGGCTCGGTAGAAAAAGCGTAATTTGTGGTATGCAAATTAAAAGTATAATTTCACATATGTCCGCAATAATAAAGGGAATGACTCCTCTGAAAATTGTTCCCATTTTTTCGCCGGTGATGCCTTGTATAATATAGACATTCAAACCAACCGGGGGGGTGATTAAACCCATTTCCGTGACACGGACCACAAGAATTCCGAACCAGATAGGGTTGAAATCAAGGCTTTGAATCATGGGATAAAACACAGGGATCGTGAGAAGTACAATGGCCATTGAATCCATAAGACACCCCAGTAACCCCACCACCGCCAGGATCATTAACAAAATCAAATATCGGTTAACGCTAAGACCGCCAACCCATGATGCAAGTTCAAAGGGAAGACGACTGACGGAAAAAAAATAACCCAGTATCATTGCCCCCATCACTACCATGAACAGCATTCCCGAGGTCATGGCTGTTTTAACCAGACTGGAACTAAAAGTATCCCAGGTCATTTTTTTTCGTAAAATAGTAAAACAAAATGTGCCGAAAGCACCGACACCCGCAGCTTCGGTGGGAGTAAACAGACCAATGTAAATGCCGCCGATGACCACCACAAAAAGAAGAATAATTTCCCAGACCTTCAAAAGTGATCTGGTTTTTTCCTTAAAGCTGGCACGGGGGCCTGGAGGGCCAAGTTGCGGATTCATATGGGTCAGAATAATAATGGTGATGATATAAAAAACAGCTTCCAGTATTCCTGGAACAAAGCCTGCCAGAAATAATTTGCCAATGGATTGTTCGGTGATAATTCCATATATGATCAGAATGACACTGGGAGGGATCAGAATACCGATGCTGCCTCCGGCGGCGATGGAGCCAGTGGCCAGGGCCGGATCATATTTGTATTTTTTCATTTCCGGCATGGCCACTTTGCCAAGTGTCGCTGCGGTGGCCAGGCTGGAACCGCTTATGGCTGCAAAACAGGCGCATGCTGCCACCGTTGCCATGGCCAACCCGCCTCGAAAATGTCCCAACCATTTATGTACGGCTTTATACAGATCTTCGCTGATACCCGCACTGAAGGCAAAGGTTCCCATGAGAATAAAAAGCGGAATAACACTTAGATTCTGGTTTGACAGCGTACTGTACGGGACGGTTTTAAGAACACCCAGGGCAGGCTCCATACCCATTGTATAGGCGAATCCAAGGAATCCCACAAGTCCCATACAAACCCCGATTTGCATTCGGGCTAAAATTAAAATGATTAAAGCAATAATACCGACGCAACCCACAAGAATGGGACTCATTAGTTTTTAACCTCCGAAAATAAATTAGACAACTGTACCACAAGAATGAGTGCAAACACCCCAAAGGCTATAAAAATTGGTGTAACGAAAGGATAGGTCGGGATCAATAAAACAGATGATGTCACCTGAAATGCTTTTACTTCCATAAAGTAAAGTACGTTCTGCCAGGCAATGACAATGATAAAAATCAGTGTGGCGAATGTTATTACAATATCTGTGACACGCTGAAATTTCAGGGAAAAGCGATTCATTATCAGATCCACGGCTATGTGCCCATTTTGCTCGGCACAATAGGTAATGCTGAAAGGTACCATTACGGCCATCATGTATTCCACCAGTTCAAATGCGCCTGCTATAGGGTGATTAAACAAACCGCGCAATACCACATCAGCGACGGTTAGAAACATCATACATGCAAGCATGGTGGCACCTATGGCGATCAATACCCGGGAGGTTTTTGTTGTAAATTTTGATAGCATAGCTGTCGTATCCTTAAATCTGAAATTCAAATTCAACCTAAAATATGCAAAGCCCTTTCCAACACATTGTATTTGCTGAGTTTCTATCAAAAAGCAGGTGAGTTGAAAAAACCATAACTATCTGTATTTAAAAGGTTATCAAGATGGCCTTGCATTTTTTAGGTTCAATGGAGCATTGTCCCCTGTAATTGGGGCCTGCCGTACGGTCAATAGGGGTCAGGCCTGGGTTATTGGCGTTATCGACCAATACCGGTGCGAACCCAAAACACCACCGATAATATTCATAACGCCAATAGCCCAAGCCTGACCACCATGTCTCCAGATACTATTAAATTGTTATTTGCGGCTCAGGGAAATTGCCGTATCAAGAATTTCCTGGGCGTTGTCATGTCCTTTTGCTTTCATTTTGTCGACCCATAATTTCCATATGGGTTTACCTGCCTGATCCAGCCAGCGCTGTTCTTCTTCATCTGGCAGTTGATAGATGTCAATTTTTTTATTAAGAGATGCAAGCTTTTCAAGTACCCCGTTTTTGGCCGTATCAAAATGATTGCGTCCCCAGAATTTTGAGCCTTCAAGTCCGCTTATACTCATAATGGCTTTTTGGGTATCTTCATCCAGTTTGTTCCATTTCCTCTTGTTCATGGCAATGGAAAAATATACTGCAGGAAAGGGGGTTTCCGCATAGTAACCGGCGACTTCATAGAGACGGAATCCGTGGATTGCTTCCCAGGGTGCTCCCATACCGTCAATAACTCCTTTTTGCATGGCCATATAGATATCAGGCATGGGAACCATCATGGGGGTGCCGCCTAAGGCCTTCATCATTTCCGTTGGTGGGCCACCGCTCATGCGAATTTTCATCCCCCGGATGTCTTCAATGTTTTTAACCTCTTTTTTGGTGGTGATCAGAACATAGGGGTTACTGGTGAACAGTAGCAGGATTTTGTTGTCGGAAAATTCTTTTTCAATGGATGGATATTTCTCGTATAATTTCCAGAAAACTTCACTTCCTTTTTCTGCCGTTTTGAACGGTAAGGAAGGTAAGCTTATAACGTCTGCCAGGGGGGTCATCCCGGACCAATAACCGTGAAAACACCAGGAAATATCCGTGATGCCGTTTTTGGTGGCACCCCATGCGTCTTTGCCTTTGGTCAATGTGTTGCTGTAAAAGATCTGAATTTTAACCTTTCCACCAGTGGCTTCTTCCACTTGTTTGGCCCAGGGGGCGATGGCATGTACACCGCTCCAGCTGTTTTCTGAATTCTGATTGGCAAAAGTCAAGGTAATTGGTTTTGCCGTGGCAACAACTGCAAAGCTTATTAAAGCCGTGCAGATCAACAGAGACAGTAAAAGCTTGATCTTGTTACGCATTGATGCTCCTTTTTTAATTATGATGGTTGGTTGATAATTTAGCCTTCAAAAGTACTTTACATATTTTTTTCAAGAGTCATAAGTACTCATAACCTGCTGAAGTTATTAGACCCAAACA
This sequence comes from Desulfocicer niacini, assembly GCF_054657595.1. NCBI lineage: Bacteria > Pseudomonadati > Thermodesulfobacteriota > Desulfobacteria > Desulfobacterales > Desulfobacteraceae > Desulfocicer > Desulfocicer niacini. The sequence continues at coordinate 9,730 of NZ_BAAHYK010000075.1, read as the reverse complement.
AATACCTTTTCAAGATTCAGTTTTAATAATTTCAATGAGTTATCCAAGCTCAAAGCAAGTCATGATGAGAACTTATGACTGTCGAGTATTTTTAATATCTTCCTTAAAAAAAAGTGTAAAGTACTTTGGGAAGCATATGAATGGTGCCTTTGTTCTTATGGCAGCAATTCCATTGTCATTGTGCTCCCGCTGATAAACGGTCGTTTACCTTGGTGAAAAAATCACCGAACGCGGTGTTATTTTCATCTCTTTAACCAATTTTTCCAAAGGACCGAATCTCATACAATCGGCCTGGCAGTGTTTTACACAAGATGGCTCCTCTCCATTTTGATGCCGGGCAATGCACAAATCACACAAGTCAGTTGGAAAAGGCAAATAATCAATGGCAACTGGTTTTTTATCTGCCGCATAAACGTATTCGGTCACCTTAATGCCGCATTTTCCAGCCGGGAAATCATGTTCCTGCTGGCAGGCCACCTCACACGTGTGGCACCCGGTGCAATAATCATAATTAATGAACAGTCCATATTTAGACATGATAGCAACCTCCCTATCGAATGATTTTTCTTAAAGTGACAAGCGTGGTCTTGTATTGACCGCCACCGAAACCTGAAGTGGCGTGCTGGGGACTTGGGACGATTTTATTTATTTGATAATCCCATACCCCGAACAGATCCGGTTCACGGCCCTGCATTTCCGGCATCCACCATCCATGTAGTGTGTGAATCATTTTTGGATGTACCCTTAAAGAAATGCGAACCTTGCGTTTCACCTGGCCCAAATCGTTTTCCAGATAGATCCATTCTCCGTCATACACATCAAATTCTTTGGCGGTGTCCGGGTGTATTTCAACATAAGGATCAGGATTTTTCTCCCGTAACCATGGGATCATTCGATGTTCGGAATGGAAAAACAGCGAGGATCGGGCACCGGTGATCATGATCAACGGATATTTTTTGTACAGTTCCGGGGTTCTGACAGGGCTTTGGGGGGGTTCGTCATAATAGGGAAGGGTATCGAGTCCCCAGCTTTCATAGGCTTTACAGTATAATTCAACACGACCTGTTTCCGTGTTAAAGCCCGGTTTCCTGTCAGGTCTTAGCAGGCCCTTTTCGTGTCGGCGATAGGGCCGGGAGGGATCTCCCTTGGGGGGCATGGCCTGGGAACCCTGTTTTACCAGTTCGTCAAATGTGAATCCGGCCACTGAAAGGCGATCATTGATCAGCTCTTTTACGGTTTTGTATTTCGCGTTGGGATTCAGTCGATTGGCCATTTTAATATTGATTTCCCAATCGGATTTGCATTCTCCCACTTGGATGGTCTTGTGCATTACCCCCAACGGTACCCACCATGAACGGAAGCTGTCTTTTTCTGCAAAGGTTGCGGCAGGCAGGATGATGTCGGCCAGAGCCATGGTGGTGGGATTATGAAACAGATCCACAACGGCCACAAAGTCGAGCTTTTTTAATGCTTCATAGTGATATTCAGCCCGGGCTGCCTGGCCGCCCAGGATGTTGGCCGTTTGAATCCATGCCCCTTTGATGGGATATGGATGTCCTGTATTAATTTGTTCAATGGCCATGTCCGGCTGGGCCCATCCTCGGAATCCCTTGACCATGGGGTAGGTGTCGCAACCGATGCGTAATTTATTGAGTTTGTCCACCAGTTCCTGGCCGTAAAGCCCCACCAGTTCTTCTGTGGAATAGGGATAGGTCGTTACGCCGTGGGAAGGCCGGGCAATGACATTTCCGCCGGGAATGTCGATGTTGCCGGTAATGGTCCATAAATGGGTGATGGCCTGGGCCACACTGGTTGCCTGGGGATTCATATCTATGGAAACTCCCCATTGGATGGCAGCAGGACTGCTGGTGGCATAGAGTCTGGCAGCGTCGCGGATGAGTTTTTCCGGTACCCATGTTATTTCAGATACCTTTTCCACCGGATATTGCTGGACACGTTCTTTTAGCTTATCAAATCCATAAACCCATTTTTCCACAAATTCTTTATCGTAGAGCTCTTCATTGATAATAACATTGAGCATGCCAAGTGCCATGGCACCATCAGTGCCGGGTCGAATTTGAAGATGGTATTCTGCCCGGGTGGAGGTCCAGGTATTTCTTGGATCTATGGCGATGATTTTGCTGCCGCGTTTCATGCAATCGACAATCCAGTGACCAAAAAAACCGTCCGGGCAGGTGGGCGGTGGATTTTGGCCCCATACGATGATTACTTTGGGCACTTCCCATTCCAGATCATCATAGCGTTGGGCAGAGAACTGGGAGGCATCCAGTACCGCAAAATCACCCATGGTTGTTTTCATGGCACCAAGCCTCGGCGTATAGCAAGATTGTCCGGAAAGACCCAGTTGACACCAGTTGGGACTGCCGTAGTTATATGCCAGGTAGGAAATGGGGCCGCCCACATCCCTACCGGTTCCCTGGGCGAAAATGACGGATTCAGCCCCATAGTTATCTCGAATATCCTTTAATTTCGTTTCACAGATATCCAGTGCCTCATTCCAGGAAATAGGTTCGAATTTGCCTTCTCCACGTTTTCCCACTCTTTTTAACGGTGTGGTAATACGGTCCGGATGATATATATATTGTTTCAGCGCCAGGACGCGTGGGCAGGCTCGCCCTTGATTCCATGATGCATTTTCGTCGCCTTCAACTTTAATAAGCTTGCCGTCTTTGACGTAAAGATTTTGACCGCATCCGCCGTGACAGCCGGCTCCGGCTGACCAAGTGGTGGTGGGAAAGACCTCTACCTTATTATTATATTCCATTAATCCTCCTTGTAGATAAAAGATGCCCGTAACAGCCAAGTTGCAACTTGCTCTGTCTTTAGTTAATGATGGTGATTAAATATTATTGGTAATGGCTCAATCTTGTTGATATTGCATTTAGCTATCTTTGAATTTAAGGCGATTCTTCCAAAGCATCCAAAGGTTTGAGCCAGCACCATATTATTGTTGTCCAAGGTGGTTTATGCACGCCAGATCGTACCCACATCCACCTTGTTATCGACTTCAACAACCCCTTCAACATTTTGAGCCACTTCGGTGATTGCTTTTAGAATACGCGCAGAACGAGCTGTTCCCGTAATTGTAACGTGCCCCTGGCGGGCCATGGTTTCCAGGTACGATGCGCAGGTATCCTCGTTATTTGTTAATGCGGACCATGTCAGGCTGGCCAGAAATTCATCGTTAAAGGCCTGGCGGGAAGCCTCGGTGGGGTTGAAGTCTCCCTTTGCCAGTATGCCAAGAATGGCTTCCACAGCAGTTTCAACGCGAATTCGTCCGATGTGGAAAACCAAGTCGTACAATGATGGATTTTTCCATTCAAATCCATACATCTGGCGGGTCCATTTGCCGAATTTTTTGTCGCTTTCCATGATACGGTCCATGGCCTGTTCTTCGTTTTTTTGTAACTCGGCCATGGCGGTTTTAATGCGATATTCTTCCTCGGCAAGAACAAGTATTCTCAATACATGGGGGACATTTCGAATCAATTCCTGTCCGGAAAATCCATGGTAAACCAGATCCTGTTCATTACAACGTTGAAGGAATGCCGCCCGGATTAAATTAAAATGAGCCGCCCGTTTATCGCGATCTCTTTGCCAGATTTTGGGGGGTTCGGCCATTGCCTCAAGGAGTTTTGCCTCGGGGAAATTAAAATTTTCAGCAGCACCTAAGATAAGCTCTTTTCTACTGATGCAGGGATATTCCAATTTTTTTGCCACTTCCTGGGCAATCTGCTCACCCCCACTGAATAAGCTTGTTGAAATCGTTATGATCGCCATTTCTGCTCCTTTTTTTCATTTCATACCTGGGGCATGATAAGACTTTGTTTATTCATTCGGATGCATCCTGCATCCGTGAATATCCGGATCACCGATTGAATCCTTGTGATCAGGCCCCACGTGCATAGCGGCTACAGGGCCATGGGAATATCACCCAGACAAAGGTCTTTGTCGGTGAAAATCTCGTCAACGGTTTTTTGTTTTTCATTTTTTTCAAAGATGAGGCTGAATCGACCGTTATCCTTAAGGTTATGAAACCAAAAGTCCCCGAAATTATCCGTTTCCGTGGTGAAACTCTCCGTTGAATCCTCGTCTTTCAGGGTGCATTTTGCGCCGATGATGACCTCTTTTTCCACGGGATCATAAAGGGTTCCGCCAATGAATTTTTGGGGCAGATTTTTATAATAGACCCTTGATTTCGTGCCTGCTTCCGGATTGAGAAGTTCTGCGTCTTTTATGAAATCTTTAAAATCGGATTCTTCCCCGAAACGAAGCGCATCCGTGGGACATTGATCGACGCATCGTGGTACCTCCCACTCCGGATCATTATCCAGCAGGTGTGTACATCCGGTGCACTTTTGAGCAATATTTAAATCTTCATTGAAAAATATTGCATCATGGGGACAGGCATCTTTGCACAGTTTGCACCCGGTACATTTATCCGGATGAATAAGCACAAGGCCATCGTCGCGTTTTTCAATGGCGTCATATTTACATTCTTCTATACATGGAGCGTCATCGCAATGATGACACATTTTGGGTATGTAGGTTACTTTCACCTTGGGAACCTGACCACGGACAAGTTCATCAATGCCGATCCAGAATTGTCCGGTATCCGGCTGGGGCTTGGCGTAGGGTGTCCAATCATTGGCCACATGCTCATCTTTACAGGCAATCTGGCAGCAATAACAACCGTTGCAAACAGATAAATCAATATAAAAAGCTTTCATTATTTTTCACCCTCCTTGACAACCCACGCATCAAATCTCAAGCCCGCATCCGGTTGATATTTACGCTCAAAGGCATCCGGATAATCACGTCGCCATTGATCCATTTCCGCTTCTGTCAGTCGTTCGATTTGAACCAGATAACCACTGGTGGCCTGACCAACACAATTTTCAGAAATGATTCCATCGGGAGAAATGGTATTAATGGCACCACCACGATCAATTTCACCGACTTTTATGGCATCGGCTCTGGCCCCATGGTCGATGTATACCACTCCGGGCCGGAGACGTTCGGTTACATAGGCACCGGCAAGCACAATCCCCCGTTCGTTGCTGATTTTGACAATGTCCCCATGTTTTATTTCACGCTTTTTTGCTTCCGAAGGATGCATCCATACCGGTTCGTATTTATAACCGTCGGGTCCGGTAACCTTGCAGGTTCCGACCTCCCGGGTCCATGTGATATCGTCACATTGGGAATGCACCCGCCAACGCCCGTGGTTGGACATGAGCAGTAAAGGATAAACCTTTGCCCGCCCGCTGGAGAGTCGTTCATCGTGCATTGCGCTTTTTTCAATCCATTTGGGAATGGGAGGGCGTTCTTTATCATCGGGAAAGTGTACGGCCAATGCTTCGGAATAGAATTCTAATTTTCCGCTTTTGGTGCCCAAACGGTGTTTTTTAGGATCTTCATAAAATTGTCGAAATCCCGGGGGGTCTGATTTCCAGTCTTCGGCGGTGCTGTACATCCAGTACTTTTTCTCTTCTAATTCTTTCCATGAGACGAGGTTTTCTCCGCCCATGTGATGCCAGATTCTTTCCTGCATCTCCCGAACCGACAGTCCATGGGTTAACTCCTCTTCCAGGCCCACTTTTTTGGCCACTTCAAGAACAATTTCAAAATCGCTTTTGGACTCACCAAGAGGTTCGATGGCCTTGTCTTGAATCATGATATTGGGCTGGGGGATTCCCTGTCTGACGTTGGTGACGATGTCGTCAACTTCCATGAGGGTATTTGCAGGCAGGATGATATCGGAATATAGACAATCATTTTCAAGCCAGGGATGCTGGGAGACGATGGTTTCTATTTTGGGGTTTCTCAGTGCCAGCTCCGTTTCATTGCCCCCGTTCCAGCAGGTGATTCGGCAGGGGGTATCCGTCCATATCATATGGATTTGACTTCCCTCCTCTTCCTTTGGGATGGGATAGATATATTCATTGAACTGATCCTGTGCCAATCCTTCGATGGCACCTGTTCCACGGAATGTGATGGGTTCATCGGATTCAATGGCTTTGTGAACCAGGCACTTGGGTAGCGCTTGTTTCTGCCAGGATGCAATGGAGGACATCACCGGAATGGAAAGACGTTCTTCAAGGTCGGGATTCCAGATGCCGCCTGCCAGGCCGTCTTTTCTGGGCATACCGAAATAGGTCAACTGCAATTGGTGCACTCCGGGAGCGCCCAGACCCTGCATGGCCAGAAGAATAACCTCCAGGCGTGCATTCTCATGGGAAAAAGGTCCGCGGATGAGGCCTCCGCCGAAATAATGGGCAATGGAGGTGACGTTGGCGGCAAATTCCCGGGCCAGGGCTTTGATGGTCCATTCGGGGATGCCACATTTTTTTGAGGCCCAGGCTGGTGTTTTGGGGATATCATCTTCCTCCCCAAGAACATAGGCGGAAAATTCTTGCATGCCAATGGCGTGGGTGCGGACATAGGCCTTATCGTAAAGATCTTCGGCTATCCATACGTAGATAATGGCAAGCTGAAGCGCTGCGTCCGTATTGGGCAGTATCGGAATCCATTTGTCAGCATGAATGGCGGCACCATAATTTAAATCCGGACAAATGTATATCTGTTTCATGCCGATTTCCGACCAGAAATAGCAAAGCCTGCTGGCAAATTGTCCGGTGAATCCCCAGGGGGTGGTTTCCGGATCGCATCCCCAGAAAAGCATCATTTCCGTATGTTCCGTTGCGTCGTTGACGGTATTGGCCGCCGGCCACATATTGCCCTGAACCCCTTGCCCCCATACATGTTTTGCGCCCCAATACCATCCTTCCCAGCTGTCAGGGTTACGTACCTGCAAGGTAAATCCACCCATGAGATCCAATAGATTTCCGGGATGTCCATGGGGGGTATTAATGGATTTACATTCGCCGTGCCCATCTCCCTGCATTAAAATGCCGTGGATACCATAGGTTTCATGGATACGTTTGATTTCACTGGCGATGATCTCACCGGCTTCGTCCCAAGAGATCCGTTTATATTTGCTTTTTCCCCTGTTTTGCGGGTTTCGTTCTCCATTGGGATCCCAATCTACGCGTTTAAGCGGATACTGGATGCGATTGGCTGAGTATACCCGTTTTTTATAGGCCAGGGAAAAAGGGCCCGGCAAAGATTTCCAGGTGGGTTCAATGGTTTTACCGTTTCGAGACATTTTCCATTGGCGAACGTCTTCTTTATTATATTTCCAGCCATATTTCATGGGGCGTATACGGACTATTTTACCATCCTTGACATCCACCATTCCTTCTGCTCCGCCTCCAAAAAAACCACCGAGGCCCAAACTTCTGAGAACTGTCTTGTCTTTTGTTTTTATCGTTGCCATAAATATAAACTTCTCCTAATTGTTTACGGGATATGATCATTCATAAGATCATTGCAAAAGCAATTCGCATGTTGGTGAATGTTTTCGATTCAAAAATAGATCATGGGTATGATCATATCCAGTTTGTGATCCAATGCATTAATCGATATTTATCGATAAAAATTCATTTGTTTAGTTGTATATCCAACAACCGTACCAAGTTATAAATTTTTCGTTGTATTTGATGTATGTTGCTTAAAATAAAGCATTAAATGAGGTGCCTTTCCCTTTGATAAAGAATGGAAGATTGCTACAATCTCCAATATTACGGAGATGCAATCCGATATGTTGGAAGTCATAATTTGGGGGCTTGGTCACATCTCTCAAGTTTTTTGCGGTAGCCCCGTCCAAGTGGGCAAAGTTAGAATCAAGGCGCATTTGTTTAAATATGAACATTGATGTTGTAAAATGAAAATAACATATTGCCAAAACCCCAGGACAATGTTAAAAACATGATAAATTTAATCTGTTTTTTCAGCTAATTAATATTGAGTATCAAGTATGTTCAATTTTGAATAATTCTGGGGGCAACAGTGGAAACCGAAGTCTTAATCATCGGGGGCGGGGTCACCGGTACCGGCATTGCAAGGGATCTTGCCCTGAGGGGCATTCCTTCCATTCTGGTGGAAAAGGACGATATCAATGCCGGTGCATCCGGTGGCAACCATGGACTTCTCCACAGCGGGGCACGCTATGTTTCCAATGATATGGAGAGTGCCGTGGAGTGCATGGAGGAGGGGCGTATCCTTAAAAGCATTGCACCCCATTGCATTGATGACTGTGGCGGCCTCTTTGTGGCGGTTGCCGGAGATGATGAAAATTACGTGGCTGATTTTCCCGGATTCTGTGAAAGGGCCGGACTTGACTGCAATTTTGTGACTCCTGTGACAGCAAGACAGATGGAGCCTGAACTCTCTTCCCAGGTGATTGCCGCCTATGCTGTGCAAGACGGGGCCATTGATCCTTTCATGCTCTCACTTGAGAACATGGCCCATGCAAAGTCCCTTGGTTCACAACTGTTTTGTCATACCTGGGTCTCAGAATTTATTATGGGCCCCCGGGGGATTGAAACCGTTCTGTTACACGATACCTGTGCCGGTAAAACCATGACCGTACATCCCCGACTGGTGATCAATGCCTCTGGTGCATGGGCTGGATGTATTGCAGCCCTTGCCAGAGCATCACTTAATGTACTGTGCTCCATGGGCACGCTTCTGGTGACCCAGTCCCGGATAACCGATGGCGTTATCAATCGCCTACGTCCCCCTGCAGATGCCGACATATTGGTTCCTGGGGGTACGGTCTCGATTATCGGCACTACATCGCGGCGGGTGGATGATCCCGATAAAATTATCCCTACTGTGGCCGAAACCGACCATATTGTCTCCCAGGGAGCACAGATGATCCCCCAGCTTGAAAAGGTACGCTATATCAGGGCCTATTCCGGGGTCCGCCCCCTGGTGGGATCTGATGACGGTAGCGCTGATGACCGGAATGTCACCCGGGGCTTTACCTTGCTTGATCATGGTCGGGACGGGGTGGGAAATTTCATCACCATCACCGGCGGGAAGCTGACCACATTTCGCCTTATGGCTGAAAAAGCTTCGGATCTTGCCTGTGAAAAGCTTGGCAACAAAAATTCCTATCTTACCCGCACGATACCATTGCCCTCTTCCATGGAAGGTAAATGGACAGAACCGGGGCTGGCTCCCAGAAGATGGATGGCCAAGGCCCCCGGTGAAACAGACAAGCTGCTGTGTGAGTGTGAGATGATATCGGAAAAAACCATAGATGACATTGCCTGTGAGTTGAGAAAAAACAATGAGAATCCAACCCTTTTAAATATTGGCAAACGCATCCGGCTGGGCAAGGGGCCATGCCAGGGGGCCTTCTGCAGTGTCCGGGTTCTGGCTCACATGTACGATAAAGGAGCTCTTTCCGGCACCCATGGTGTGGAAGACATCAAGGCGTTCCTCAATGAGCGATGAATTCCGGGGACACCATACTTAATTACTCAAGTTTCGCACCCCTGAAAAGGTGGAAAGCCTCTTTTTGCTGAAACGATAGGCATAATCAAGGGGATAAAAAGCATTGCCTGTGAAAAGACCCAGAGTGACAATGCAAAACCCCAATACCGACCGCCCAACAGTATGATCATGGATATATGATACATTTTTAATTTTTCTACCTGATTTCTGAAGAATGGTATCGTCAATGACAAAGCATAAGTCTTTTGGGGGGGAACTATAGACATCCAAACTATTGAATATTTGACGGTTAATTCCATTCATAAATGCACGCCACCGATAGTTGGTATTCTGTTTGAACCGA
>NZ_BAAHYK010000074.1:0-16683 GCF_054657595.1 Desulfocicer niacini | reverse complement strand
TGATAAATATATCCATTGAATTCTCCTTTATTAGATTCTTATCTCTGAGTTTCGTGTAATTTTAGCAAAAAAATTAATATTATGACCATGTCTGCCTGCCGACACAACGAATAACAAAAATGGTAAATTGTCCCTCACCAACGGACAATCGGGCCGTTACGTTTGGCTCCAGGCCATGTTTCGACGCCGGATGTGCCGGGTTAAAAAACTATAGATCAGACGGACCCCGGCATTGGTGAGCACCACCAGCACCGACAGGGCACATGCCGGTGCCGTATCACCGGCATCGTCCATATTGGCAATGGCAACTGAGGCCAAGGGCAGGTCCGCAGAGTAGAGAAAAATCACCGCAGACACGGTTGCCATGGAATTGACAAAATAATACATCCCAATTTCCAGCATGGCTGGTAAGCACACCGGCACCGTCACCCGTAAAAAAGTTTTATAAAAGGGGACCCCCATGGAATCGGAAACCTGTTCAAACTCAATGTCCAGTTGCTTCAATGCCGTGGTGGCCGTTAAAAAACTGACGGAATAAAAATGAATGATATTGGACAGCACCAGTATACCCATGGAAGCATAGAGAAAATGCAGGGGGTTGACAATGTAAACACCTGCAATCTCCCATCCTGGAGCATTGAAAAAAAAGATATAGGCAAGGCCGATGACCAACCCGGGCAAAGCCAGGGGCAAAATGGAGAGAAAATAGGCGGTCTGGCGTACCGGATTCATGACACGTACCTTTTCAATGAGCCAGGCGGAACAAAAAGTGATAAAAGTCCCCAGTACCGCCGAATAAAAGGCCATTCGGATACTGTTGAAAAAAGAGCCGTATCCCCCGCCGCCGGTACCGGAAAAATGGTAGTGCCAAAATCCCAGGGAGAGATCATAGGGCCACACCTTCACCAGGGAGGCCATCAGGGCCGTGGTATAGAAAAAAACAATGAGTAAGGCAATGGTACTGCAGAACAAAAACGCAAACCGATCCGCCAAGCGTTGGGGACGAGGCACCAGTGGGACCGCCCGGGCCGCAATCATGGCCACCTGCTTTCTCTGGACAAACCGGTCCCCCGCAAAGGCCAGCACCGTGGGGATGAGCAGAATCACCGACACCACAGCCCCCATGACAAAATTCTGCTGACCGATCACCTGTTTGTAGATATCCGTGGCCAAAATGTTGAAGTTCCCCCCCACCACCTTGGGTGCCCCAAAATCGGTGAAGGCCAGAACAAAACAGACAAACACAGCACTGAACAATCCGTATTTGATACCGGGCAGAGTAACGGTGAAAAAAATCCGCCAGTTTCCCGCTTTAAGGGATCTGGCAGCTTCATAGACTCTGCCATCGGTGATGGAAAGAGCAACCGTTAAAATCAGCATGGCCTGGGGAAAAGTGTAAAGCACCTCTGAAATCACAATGCCAACAGGGCCGTAAAGGGCAATTTCAAACCCGGGGATGTGTCCGAAAAACCCACTGGTAATCACCCCCTTGCGTCCAAACAGATAAATCAGCGCAATACCGTTGAGAAGGGTGGGCGCAAACAAGGGTATCATAGCCACCCCTTTAAACATTCCCCTGGCAGGCATGCAGGTACGGGTCAGGCAAAAGGCGTAGATAAAGCCCAGAGTGACTGAAATCACCGTGGTGTAAAACGCCACCTGAATACTGTTGCCAATGGACCGGGAGAGACTGGGAGTTGAAAAATAGGTATAAAAATTGGCCATCCCCACATACTGCCCCTGGGCATTGGTCATGCTTTTGATCAGCAGGTTGCCCACGGGCAGGATTATCACCCCCACCATCCAGACACATAGTAATAGCAGCAGGAATCGTTTCAGCATTGTTTCGTTCCACACGGCAGTTCTGATGCCACCTTTAAATGTGCTGCAAAGCGCCAAGGTATCAGCCACACATCACCCCATGGACAGCTGAAGAAGATTCCTGGAAAGGTCGGGCGGCATGATCCTTGTACACCAGCAGCCGGTCCGGTGGCAGCGCAACAGAAACCATAGATCTTATGTTATAACCGCAACGACGGATTTTTTCGGTGGGCACATCTGCAGTGATGCGGTGCAGTTTTCCTTCCAATGAAGAAAGCGTCACTCCCAGTCGAAACAGGGATCCACGATACTCCATCTCATCAATATGACCGGTAAACTGGTTGACACCTTTATTTGACGGGGCCTCCACCATGACATCTTCGGGACGAATGGCAAGGGTGGCACGCCCCCCCTGCACCAGCTTACCCGAACCGTTTTCACGGGTCACCTGGAATGCCACGCCCCCAATTTCATAGACACCCTTTTCAACCTTGACAGCGGCCTCCATGAAGTTCATGGACCCAATGAAGGCAGCCACAAAGGGGGTGGCCGGTTTTTCATAGATATCGTGGGGAGTGCCCTCCTGGACTACTTTTGCCCGATCCATGACCAGAATACGGTCAGCCATGGTCAAGGCCTCTTCCTGGTCGTGGGTCACCATGATGGTGGTCACGCCCAGACGCTGTTGAAGTCTCCGAATTTCATTGCGCAGTCGCACCCGCACCCGGGCATCCAGCGCGGACAGGGGTTCGTCCAGAAGCAACAGGTTTGGCGAAAGGGCCATGGCCCGGGCCAAGGCCACTCGCTGCTGCTGTCCCCCGGAGAGTTGAGCCGGATATTTATCACCCAGTCCGGACAGTCCCACAAGTTCCATCAGTTCTGAAACCCGCCGCTGAACCTTGCCCCGGGACGTCTGACCCGTCAAGCCATAGGCGACGTTTCCGGCTGCCGTTATGTTGGGAAACAGGGCATAGGATTGGAACACGATGCCCACATTGCGCTGGGCCACTGAAAGAAGAGAGACGTCTTTACCGTTGATGAAAACCTGACCGCGGCTCTGTTGCTCAAGCCCTGCAATGACGCGCAGTGCCGTTGTTTTACCGCATCCGCTGGGTCCAAGGATGGAGAGAAATTCTCCCTGTCGGACATTAAAGGAAACCGCGTCCAGGGCGGTGACAGTACCAAATGTTTTGGAGATATTTATTAACTCCAGGTAACGGGAAGGATCCATGAGTTGAACTCTCCTGAAAAATAACGGGCCGGCAATTGTCTCTTCCGGCCCGGCACGATTTACATCAAACGACATTTACAGCATTTTAAGCGAGGAGTACAAAAAACATCGACCTTATTTCGCATCACTCTTACCGTCATAACGCCGGGACCACTCTTTTAAAATCCGGGTACGATTTTGTGCGGCCCACTGAAAATCATTGTCAATGAGCTGGGCTTCAGGATCTTTGGGAAATCCTTCGGGAATGGGTGCACCCGTGGCATAGGCGGTCACCGGATAAACAAGCGCATACTCTTTCATGACCGGTTCACTGATGGCCCAGTCCAGAAAAACCCGGGCACTTGGATTGATATCTCTCTTTTTAATCAGGCAGTTGGCCTCCACATCCCAGCCGGAGCCCTCCTTGGGGAAAACGGTCAGTACCGGCTCACCTTTCTGCTTCTGCATAAACCCCCGATAGGCAAAGGAGAGCCCGATGGGCAGTTCACCGGAACCGGCTATTTTGCAGGGCTTGGAACCGGAATGGGTGTATCTGGCCATGTTGGCATGAAGCTTATCCAGATAGGCCCATCCATCGGTCTCTCCCTTCATCTGGAGGATGGCGGATACAGTGAGAAAACCGGTACCTGAAGAGGCAGGGTTGGGCATCACCAGCTGCCCCTGATATATGGGATTCAAAAGATCTTCAAAACTTGCGGGAATGGGAAGGCCCAAGGATTTACACTCTATGGTGTTGACACAGAAACCCGTCATCCAGGCCTTGATGCCCACCCAGTGGGGAATGGCATTTTTATCCTTCATCTTGGGAAGCACCCGGTCAATGCCCTTGGGTGCATAGGGTTCCACCATGCCGGCCTGGTCGCACAGCATGAGGCTGGTGGCAGCGGTTCCCCACACCACGTCGGCCCGGGGATTGTTCTTTTCCGCCAGAAGCTTGGCGGTGACGATGCCAGTGGAATCCCGGACAATTTTCACATTGATCTCCGGATGGCTCTTTTCCAGCAAAGCCAGATATCGGGGGATTTCATCATCCTCCAGGGCCGTGTATACCAGCAGATCTCCGGCCAGGGCCATTCCCATGGGAACAACAACACTCCACACAAGCAGTGCAGCAATTGCCTTTTTAAACGTTGTCACTTGTTTCATCCTTTTTCTCCCTCTTTTTTTCATTATTCGTTGTGTCCCCTCATCCTGTCTACATGTTACTCAGTGCTTATCCCGGTTACACCTGTAAGCGGAAGATACGCATATAATCTATCCACTTTTATTCCCCTTTTATTCCACCCGGATTAGAATAATATTAGATCTAAATTTTTTCCTCATTAGCAACCTTCTACAGGGCAAGAGGTATGATTCTTAAGATACCATCCGCAATTGGTAACAGGGCAAACTCCGTCAATGAGGGCTGGGCAATGTCGAACCCCTTGGCCCGGGTGGCTCGAAGTTTGTTCATGCACTCCTGGTTGATACTGTAGTTGGTCACCGTAACCTTGATGCCGGTTGCCTTTTCAAAGGCCTGGATCCCTTCGGGCTTTGAATAATCCGGGGAGTTATTGCAAAAAAAATCAGTGCACGCAAAGCAGATCTCCCCGGACACTTTTCAGTACCCCCTTGAGGGGTGAAAGAACGTGAACTGTCACTACACAACCGCAGTATTTACCTTATCTCCTGAATCCTGGGCTTTGACATATTGCGCTGGCTTACCCGGAGACCAGGCCTTATATGCTGTTTCTGTTCGTCGGCTCATAGTTTTGCCCTCGGGCTTCCTTCAGACCTTTCCTCGCGAAAACGCCCTTGCCGTCTGCCAATATTTGTGCCATGATTCATGGATCATGACAGGGTTCACACATAGGGGATTTGCACCCCATAAGTTCACGCCCATGCCGGGCGTACCAATGCTAATTCAGCGGACGCAAAAAGCCGCGCCGCTGATTAGCGCCGTTATATGTGCTTGAGGTCATCACGAAAATCGAATACAAATGAAATAGTGAACCCTAAAATGTGTATATCCGGACCTCAGACATGTACTTTTAGGATGGAGACTATGGCCGAACTGTTTCTTTATTATGCCCCTTAATAAAGTCAAGGATATTAGATGAATCCTGGGTAATATGAATTTTTAAAGATAATGCAAGTAGCCGAAACTTTTTATAGCCGTCAAAATAGGTGCTAATCATGTCTGAAAAACCCAGCTATGAAGAACTCGAGCAAAAAATTCGTGAATTGGAATCAAACGCAGCCGATCTAAAGAACATTACTACCGTTCTAAAGGAAAAAGAGCAAATGTTCAGGCATTCATTTGAGAATGCTAATATCGGGTCTTGTCTGGTTGAGCCTGATGGAAATTTTATAATGGTTAATAATCGAATGGTTGAAATATTTGGTTATAGCAAAAATGAGTTTAAAGGCATGAATGTTGATGATGTTTCGCACCCGGAAGACATAGTAATCAGTAAGGAAGTACAGCGAAATGTTAAAGACAACATAATTGGAAATGCCGTTTTTCAAAAACGCTATATCCATAAAAACGGACGCATGTTCTGGGGAAAAGTATCCAGTTCAATCGTTAAAGATCATGACGGAAAACCGCTATATTTTGTCACCCATTTTACAGACATCACAGAGACTAAAAAAACTTTGGATGGTTTTCGAGAGCATCAAAAAAAGTTGGAATCACTTGTCAACGAGAGAACGAAAGCGCTTTCTCAAACTAACGAGGCATTAAGAGAGAGCGAAAAGAAATTCCGGCAGCTTATTGAGAATATCAACGAAATCTTTTGGATACGTGATGTCGAAACGAATCAATTGTTGTATATGTCACCAAATTTTGAAGACATCTGGGGGTTATCAATTCTACAGGTTACTGAAAAACCGGAAACGTTTTTAGAGGCAATCCATCCAGATGAACGTGACCGGTTCATTTCAATTTACAAAAAACAAAAAGATGACGAAGCATTTAAATTTGAATACAGAATTGTAAAAACTGACGGCTCAGTCCGGTGGATCAATGAAAAAAATTTTCCGGTTTTCGATGAATCCGGCAAGGTATATCGTCGAGCAGGAATTAATGAGGACATAACCGATCGGAAACGTGCTGAGGAGAAAATTATCGTTAGTGAGGAAAAATATAAGCGTCTTTTTTATTCAATAAATGATGGAATCTGTTTACATGAGATTATCTGTACTGCTGGTGAACCAATTGATTATAGAATATTGGATGTAAACCCAAAGTATGAGGAATTGATCGGAATCAATAGAGATGAGGCAATAGGAGCGGCCGCTTCACGTCTCTATAAGACTGATAAAGCACCATATTTGGATATCTATGCTAAAGTCGTCGAAACTGGCAAACCCACTTCGTTTGAAACCTATTTTGAGCCTATGGATAAACATTTTATCATATCCGTTTTTTCACCTGGAAAAAATCAATTCGCCACGATTTTCCAGGACATAACGGAGCGGAAAAAATATGAGAACAAAATTCAACAAGCTCAGCGAATGGAGGCAATCGGAACACTGGCGGGCGGGATTGCCCATGATTTTAACAATATTTTATCGGCCATTATCGGATTTACGGAACTGGCCCTGGATGAGGTGGAAAAGAATACAAATTTGGAAGACAGCCTTCAGGAAGTATATACAGCAGGGAAGCGCGCTAAGGACCTTGTAAAACAGATTCTGACCATCAGTCGGCATGACAAAACGGAAGTCAAACCTATCCAGGTTGCCCCGTTGGTCAAAGAAGCTTTGAAAATGTTGCGCTCAACCATCCCAACGTCAATTGAGTTCCGGGAAAACATTTGCAGTGCCCCGCTTGTAATAAACGCGGATCCCACCCAACTTCACCAGATTATTGTCAATCTTGTCACTAACGCCAAACAAGCGATGGCCGATGAAAGTGGTATACTGGAGATTGATGTCAATACAATAAGTTTTGAATCGGATATTAACAATTTCTACCTAGATATGCAACCAGGTGATTACGTTCGGATAACGGTTAGCGACACCGGATGCGGTATTTCGGACAAATTCATAAAAAAAATTTTCGAACCCTATTTTACCACCAAGGAAAAAGGGGAAGGCACCGGGCTTGGATTGTCGGTGGTCCACGGAATAGTCAAATCCCATAACGGACACATTACCGTCTACAGTGAGCTTGGAAAAGGCACCGCGTTCCACGTTTACCTGCCATTGGTCAGTAAAGCTTCAGACGGTATGTCTGAAAAACCTGTGGAACCGCTGCCAACAGGTATAGAGAAGATTCTTTTGGTCGATGACGAACGACCGATTGTTAAAATGCAGGCTCAACACCTTGAGCGGTTGGGATATACGGTCACAGCAAGAACGAGCAGCCATGAAGCTTTGGAGATTTTACAGCAATCCCCAGAAAAATTTGACCTGATCATCACGGACATGACCATGCCTAATTTAACCGGAGACAGGCTTGCGGAAAAGATCAAAGCAATCTGCAAGGACATTCCGATCATTCTGTGCACCGGTTTCAGCGAGAAAATCAATGTCAGAGGTGAAATCCCTGGTATCGATGGCGTTTTGATGAAGCCAGTTGATAAGTTAAAAATTGCAAAAATGGTACGAAAAGTGCTTGATGAGGCCAAAGGCTGAAATTGCGCTTAATTATCCTATGCATAAGGTTCAAAGGTTCAGAAGAGGCCCGGCAAGGCTTAGCCTTAGAAATGCTTGAGCCGTAAGACGGGAAACTGTCACGTACGGTTCTGAGAGGGGAAAGGGGCTGGAAAGCCCCTGACCTACCCGATCTGATATTGGAGGATATAATTATGCAATGTTTGATGGATCACATCGTCTTAAACGTTGAAAACGAAGAGGAAATTATTGTTTTTTACTCAAAAGTGCTAGAGCTAGAAACTGAACGGATGGAAGAATACAAAGAAGGAAGGGTACCCTTTCCATCAGTACGATTAAATTCGAACACCATTATAGATCTTTTTCCAAAAAGGATGTGGCAGACGAATACCAATGCTGGACAGGGACGTGAACACCTAAACCATTTCTGCTTTTCTCTTAGCAAGGTCGAATGGGAAAGCCTGATTAATCGAGTTAAGGACAATAATATCGAAATAGAAGAAGGCCCTGTGTCCCGTTGGGGAGCGCATGGGACAGGAACCTCTATTTATTTTAGAGATCCCGAAAGAAATTTAATTGAAGCACGCTATTATGAAAAGCACAATGGCTCAGAGAAGTGTTTACTCGGGTCATAGCATACCCCTTCTGTTATTCCTGCCTGGCAATCAGCCAGAGAATTCCAGGAAAAATACCATAAGGACTCACTTTTAGGGAGCATGAGAAGTGCTCAAAGAGCGTCTAACATGGTGCCTGCTTTTCAGGGAGAGTACCGAATTGGCGGCTAACCTCAAATGTGCTATTTGGGGCAAGCATCTTTTAGGTAAAACTTTCAATGTGAATACATTTATCATCAACACCGCGTTCAGTTAAATATGTTGCAATATCGACAATAAAACTTTTCGGTCCACACACATAAAATTCAGCGTTTGTTGTGGGAACAAACTTCTTTAACGCTTTGGCATCTATGCGGCCTGACCGATGATAGTCCATGCCTTCCTCGTCTTGTGGATATGGATGACTGTAAAAAATTGACAAGTGGACAGTATCACGGTGCCTGTCTGCAAGGGCGTTGACCTCTTGCATAAACGGATGGTGTGCCCCGTTGCGCGCACCATGAATAAAATACGTCTGCCTGGCCTGCATTGCCAGGACATGCAGCATGCTAACCATTGGGGTAATGCCGATACCGGCACTGATCAATACGATGGGCAGATCCTTATCCAAAGACAGAACAAACTCTCCTTCAGGTGCTTTTGCCAGAATGGAATTCCCTGGCAACAGATGATCGTGCAGCAGGCGTGAAACGAGACCTCGTGATTCCCTTTTAACACTGATGCGATATTTTCCTTCTTCCGGCCGGTTTGACAGCGAGTAGGTGCGTTCCAATACTTCACCGCCATTAAGCTCTACCTCAATTGGCAGATACTGGCCCGCTTTAAAAAGTGGTAGGCGGCCCTTATCCCGGGGAACAAACACAAAGGAAGTCACATCCTCACTCTCAATGATTTTATCTGCTAAAATAAGCTCACGAACACCACCTTTGGAAGCACTCCATTGTAAAGGCAATGAATGATCTAATTGCACAATATGCTCTATTTCAATGTTGATGAGTCGCTTTGCACCCGGATGTTTTTCTATCTGGCTGGAATCCCAGTCAATTTCAGCGTTCCCGCTGATTTGCAGCATGGAACCATGATGAAAATCCACAAAAAGCAGTCCTACCCTGGGATCCATCACCAGATTGCCAATGGTATTAAAAAGGTTGTTGCCTGCATAATCTGGCAGGACAAGCGTGCTGTCACTTTTGATTTTTACAAAACCAGCAGGTCCTCCCCTGTGAGAAACGTCCATCCCACTGCTGTTTTTTTCCTGATGTGGTTGATGGTAACCACTCGCAATAAACATGGTATCTGCTCTGGCAATCCAGGATTTCATATGATCATCAAGGCGAGTGTGTTTGGAAACGCGAGTTTTCTTCAGATTGTTGTCAGCCTTGTGCCAGATCCGTTTGGATATATATTGAGGGCAGTTCCCATAGGACTGATCAACGGCAATTGTGAAACCGCGTTCGTTACTGTCCGACAATTTCCCGTTGGCTCGATTGCGGCGGCGTGTTTCAAGCTCAATACCCAAAAGGCCGATTTCAGCACCCGCAAAGAAAGCCTTTTCCAACGCATCACCCTTTAGGGGCATTGACAGGACCTTCAAATGCCGGTGATCTGGCGACTGTACAAAGCCGGGAGCGTCCGCCAGTAAAGTCGCCCAAGGAGCTCCTGTCTTGTCCCGTAAAGCTGCAACGACAAACGGCAACTGCTGGAAAAACGACCGGAGCGCCTCCGGCATAGACGGGCGGATTGCGTAAGGCGCCCAACTGTTAACTTCCTCAATGACACCAACACGTTTGTGAACTGATATTTCTCCCTCATGAAAAGGAGATGGTACGGTTTTGTTTTTCATAACTGTTACCCCCGTGTTTGGTCTGCGGCGGATGCTTTCTGAAACCGGATATCCACACCCCGGCTTAAAGTGCGGTGCATCCAGCATCGACCTGGAATTTCAAGCATCCGCTGGTGTTAAGCCTTATCCAGATCTCCTTCCAATTCGATATATCCATCAATAGTGTCGGGCCGCTCACCTTTGTTGCTCATGCTCGGATATTGTTTTTGGTTAGTACGGTTGTGTACAAATTCTATGGTTAGACTTTTTAGAGCGATGCTTTTGTGCTCCGCATACATGCGAAGAGTGATAGCCGCTCACGAGCCCAGTGCAGCCAGAAGGTACGAATAAGGTCCAGGTGCTTTATCATCATTACCACCATTAAATTGGACCCGTTCGGCAACCAACTTGTGTCCACCAGTTGTAATTTCCCGGGCATAATGGGTGCTTTCCTTGGAATGTACTTTGACCTTCAACGACATTATATTTTATCCTTATAAATTCACAGATTTGGTCGGATTTTACAGTGCCTTGAATCGTCATGAAATCCATTTCTCCTCTTGGGCTTATCGCTGCCATCATATTCAACCCAAATTATTTGTGATGCGTCAAGTTTTTTCGGACGTCCTGGCCGATGGCCAGTTCGTAGAGCATCCCACCCACCGGCGCGACACTTGGCAAGCCAGTTATATATGCAGGCGCGTGAGAACCCCAACGTTTTGATAACACGTTCCGGACTTTCACCCGCCTGAACAAGTTGGATTGCTCGGGTGCGGATTTCATCCATTGCCTTGGGACTAATTTTTCTTCCATCGAGTTTTTTAATGAAAATACTTTATATGAAATACTCCGCAAATCAGGGGCGTATTTCAAGCTTTGTTGTGGGCAGAGCCGAATCAGAATACGGTCTGCCCGTGGCAATTATAGCATATTCGAAGTAAAATGTTTAAACAATTATGCACCGATTAGTTCATTCCAAAAAGGACTTCTCACTCCACCTGATTTTGCCACGGACAAACACAAAACCAAGAAAACCGCATTCTCCCACCGGTGCTACTTTGCTTTTCTTTTCGTTGACCTGAAGCCGAAGCTTACGCTCAAAGAATCTTTTCAGTACTTCCTTGAAAAAACGTGAACTTTCACTACACAACCGCAGCATTTATCCTGTCTCCCGAATCCTGGGCGTTGGCATATTGTGCTGGCTTATCCGGAGACCAGGCCTTATATGCTGTTTCTGTTCGTCGGCTCATAATTTTGCGCTCCAACTTCCTTCAGACGGTTCCTCACGGTTCCGCCCTTGTTTTCGGCTAATACTTGTGTTAACTGTAACTCGGTTAACAGGATTCACTCACGTATAGGGGGCTTGCACCCCATAAGTTCACGCCCATGCCGGGCGTACCCCCAATAGCTTCCAGGCGACGGCTAAACGCCGCGCCTGAAGCACACGTTTTTGCTAAAACAATTTATGGACGACTGAGGAAATGAAAATATCCGTAATACTTGCCCATCCAGATAAGTCTAGTTTCAATCATGCAATTGCCAATACAACAGTTGAAGCTTTACGAAAAAAAGGCCATGAGATTTTTTACCATGATCTATATCAAGAAAATTTTGACCCACTTTTGCCAGCAAAAGAAATACCAAAAGATGTGCCACTTCCAACTGAAATTGAGAGACATTGCAATGAAACGGCAGAGGCAGACGGTTTTGTTATAATCCATCCGAATTGGTGGGGGATGCCACCCGCTATCCTTGCAGGGTGGGTAGACAGAATCATGCGACCAGGACTTGCCTACAAATTTTTGGAAACCGATAGCGGTGAGGGTATTCCTATCGGGTTATTGAAAGCTCGCAAGACTATAGTATTCAACACATCAAACACTGAGACAGTACGTGAAAAAACAACATTTCTTGATCCCCTAGAAACTATTTGGAAAAATTGCATTTTTGATCTATGCGGAATACAGGAGTTTCATCGAAAGATGTTTAATATCATTGTAACCAGTTCTAAAGAACAAAGGGAGAACTGGCTTAGTGAAGTAAGAGAAACTGTTTCAGCAATTTTCTGAGAAAAAACTCATAACGAAAAAGGATAGATTATGTTCGTGCAGCGATCCACCCCACTCCTCGGGCCATTGAACAAACCGCCTCAAAAGGGCAACCCTCTGAGCTAAACGGTTACTGATAAGGATTTAAATGTTACAATATAAGTTACTTGTGCCCCGCATTAAGAAAATATTTCCAAGGCCTCGCCTGCTTTCAACTCTTGAGAATATAACCACAAAAAAGCTGACCCTTGTTGTTGCGGGAGCCGGGTATGGAAAAACATCTTTAAATGCACATAAAGATGGAGGTGCGGGAGTAAGATGCAGGAAAAAGTGAATGCCACCTTGTAATGAGGTGGATACGGGTTGAGGCGGATTTCCCCAACATTACCCGGCCCGAAAGGGAGTTGACGTCCGGCGGATGTGATTACAGGCACATCCGGGCAGGTGTTTCTTTGCGAGAAAGTTTGGAAAATCTTTGAGGATGGGAAAGCAAATGACGGCAATAGCTGGTGCGCCCATCGGCGGCTTCAGGAATTGGAAATCCATTCAAGAAATCTTCACCGATCTGGATATTAGAAGCGGACATCAAAGCCTGTTTTGATGAAATCAGCCACAGTTGGATGATCAACCATATCCCTATGGATAACATGATCCTCACTAAATGGCTGGCTTCCGGGTTTATGGAAGACGGTAAATTCTTTCCAACAGGCCGAGGTACGCCTCAGGGAGGCATCGCCTCCCCAATACTTGCCAACATGGTTCTGGACGGCATTAAAGAAACTGCTAAATCCATGGCACATGTCAGAGACCGGCGCAACGGCAATACCATCAGTTCCAAAATCAATGTCATCCGGTATGCTGATGATTTCATTATTACCGGCGCAACCCGGGAACTTCTTGAAGACAAGGTCAAACCAGCAATAATCAGTTTTCTTACAGAGCGAAAATTGTCCCTGTCCGAAGAAAAGACATTGATTACCCGCATAGACCGGGGATTCGATTTTCTCGGGCAAAACGTTCGTAAGTATGATGGCAAACCATCCAGGAAAAAAGTGCAGGCCTTCATGAGTCATATCCACGAAACGTTCAAAAAGCACCGGGGTCAGAGGCCGAGGCCCTGATTCATGATCTTAACATGAAAATACGGAGTTGGGCAAATTACCATAAACATGTTGTCTCAGCAAAGACTTTCAGCTATGTTGACGGTTATATATTGAATGAAGCATGGCAATGGGTGAAACGACGTCACCGGGATAAAAGCATCCATTGGCTGAAAAGAAATACTGGTCAAAGGGCTCACAACGGTTGTCAAAGATAAAAACGGTCACCCGAGAACATATGAACTCATTAAAGCTTACAGCATACATATCCAAAGGCACATTAAAATCAAAAGTGATGCAAATCCTTTTGACACGGAACATCAACAATACTTCCGGGTAAGACGGGTAAAACCAAAGGTCATTCCCGTTACAGCAGTCGAGAAAATGTGTAATGAAATAACTGTAAATTTCAGCATAGGTAAAAAAAAACAGCCGGGCGGCCCCGCAAGGCTTAGCCTTAGTAATGCTTGAGCCGTATGACGGGAAACTGTCACGTACGGTTCTGAGGGGGAAAGGAGCTGGAAAGCCCCTGACCTACCCGATCGAATACGATAAGGAGTTGCAGTGGCACAACAAGGTATAGAAACCGGCTCGTTTGGAGAATGGCTCACTGATTATCTGAAGTCTACGCCCGGTCACGGTGAGTACACGGTGTATTTTGACCACGGTAGCGATAAGCAAAAATACCCGAATGTGGTGGCCCCTAAGGCATTCTATGGTAATGAGGTTTCGAATCTCAACAGGTTGGCGGATCTGGATGTCATGGTTGTAAGACCTGACGGAAAAGTTGACCTCGTTATCGAGATCGAAGAGCGACCTAGCTCGCCAAAAAAAATTCTAGGTGACGTTTTGGCTTTAGTGCTAAGTAACTCGGTCGCCACCAAAACTAACGGAAAGCAGAAGTACTTTAAGCTTTGTGGTAAGACCGAACTTGTTGTAGCGGGGATACAGCCAGGCAAGGGGCGGCGCTTGAGGAAGATGAGTGACGTTATTGAGCCTCGCCTGCAGTCACTTGGCGCGCCAAGCGACTCGATATCGCCCCAATCAATACGGTTGCTGTTTGAAGAGGAAATAGAGGCGGTTCTTTCTGGACTTCGCCGAATTGTCCAGCAGAAGTACCCCGGCGGGAAGATCGGCTAATCGGGTAGCCGGGGGGTTTAATCCCCCAGCCCCCACAACACCCTGCGTACGGTTCCACACTGGGCATTTAATCAAGAGTACCGAGTTTCTTTCCTAAAAATTATTAAAATTTGCCGAACGAATGGATACAGCAGACAGTCGTTTCCCAAACCTGTATTGGATCGCCAGATCGGGTAGCTGGCCTTATGAAGGGCCAGTCCCAGGAAATAAAAGACCTTAGAACCAAGGTCAAAGAAGGGGCACCCTACTTGAGAAAAGCCGAAGATATACAAGCTCGTTACGCCCGTATGTGCCAACGACTTCACATGGCCACGGACTTATTCGCCCTCAATTTTGAGACCATGGAAAATGATTTAAACATGAGTTTTAGAAAAGCCCCATATCAGGTAAATCACCGTCTGCCGTCGGCTATCGTGCCAATGAAAGTGGGGCATTAGAACAGGAAAACTGATTTATACCCGCCAGGCGGGGCTAATAAATCACAGCGATTTAAGCAAAAAATCGTTTGACACGACACCAAGACAAGTATATTCTCCACCTCGTTCGTAATTTTTTCTCAGGGCGGGGTGAAATTCCCCACCGCGGTATCCCGAATTCCCGGGGAGCCCGCGAGAACAGTTGCCGTCTTCCGCAAAGGCTGTTGGCGCTGCTGCTTACCTCATCGTTAACTTTCAAAAACGTAATTGAATAATTGTGTACTATGAAATCTAAAATAGATAAAATAAAGTTTGTTGCCCAAATTCAAGATTGGGGTGCAAGTATTGTCCGCGTGGCCGACACTTCCAGATTGACAGGTATTGACACCGATCCAGAAGACCTCTTGAAAGGTTATCCAAGAGCAGTGAGTATTGCAATACGTCTCTCTGATTCAATAATGGATGAGATAGACACGCAGCCTACCCCTCTTTACTCATCACATTATAGCCGAGTGAATGCGTTGCTTGACGAAGTTGCCATACGAGTAACAAATTTATTACAATCGAATGGTGCTCAAGCAGTTCCTATTCCCGCAAGCCAAATACTTGATTCCGAAAAATGGTCCTCGTATATATCCCACAAAGCAGTAGCAATAGCAGCAGGTATAGGCTGGCAGGGTAAAAGCCTTTTAATTGTTAACCCGGATTTTGGCCCAAGAATTCGATTGGTTACCATTATTACAAACGCTGATCTCGAGCCGGATTCACCCATTAAAAACAGATGCGGGAAATGTAATCAATGCAAAGAACATTGTCCTGCTAATGCAATAACTGGTGTAAATACCGACAGCCACTATGCCACGCGATCTGAGGCAGTAGATCTCAAAAAATGTGTCTATCAAACACGAGATGTTTTTGGTAAGCTTCCTGATATCACCCCTCTTCTCTGTGGAATATGCATTAAAGTTTGTCCATGGGGTAATAAAACGAAAAAAGCAAAATCAGAAAAAAGTTAACCAATTGCTGCACACGGGCCCCGCAAACGACGCGGTCACGACGAGCAAAGCGTCAACATTTATAACATAAAACAGTCGATGCTTTTTGATCACGATGCCATTTTGAAAAGAAGAAAGGCAATCGTCAGGTTCGCTGGAAAATCAAATAAAGCGGATGATACCGATCATTTATGTCATTATGTTTTATATGCTTCAAGGAGGGAAAATGGATTTAGATGATATACTTAACGAGTTAGAACAAAAGGGAATTCGCAATGATGAAGCCCAATCAGATAAAGCTCTGAAGTATCTAAACATCACAAGAGATACAGGTGAGTTCCTTCGTGTCATGGTTCTTGCGACTCGTTCAAGCAAAATTTTAGAAGTTGGGACATCAAACGGTTATTCAACCATTTGGTTAGCTTCGTCTATTCCCCCAGATGGTATTGTAACTACAATTGAGCATTCGGAACGGAAAGCACAAGAGGCTTTATCGAACTTCGAAAGAACAGGGCTTGCCAATAAAATAGTTTTTTTACAGGGAGATGCTCAGGCAGTGCTCAAAAACCTAAGCGATCAGTATGATTTAATTTTCCTTGACGCAGACCGTTCAAAGTACATGGATATGATAAAAGACATATCACGCCTGCTAAAAAATGGAGGGCTAATTATCTGTGATAATGCAAGTTCTCACGAATCCGAACTTGCTGAGTTTACAGCATACCTCAAGTCGCAACAGAATTTTTCAACTTCACTGGTGCCCGTTGGTAAAGGTGAATTTTTAGCATATAAGTCATAAAGCGAGCAGGTATACTCGGCAATCCAGCGGACACCTGAGGGCTTTTGCTTTGCTCCAGCTCCCAGGGCCACTGACTTTTGCGTTTACTAGCCCTA